>NZ_CAMVDO010000016.1 GCF_947166265.1 uncultured Fibrobacter sp.
TGTGGAACGACGATCGCTCTGCAAGGATTAAGGCTGAAATTGCAGACTGGGCGTTCTTCCAGGATTTAGCGAAATTCCGCAAGAACGTGGAAGGCTGGGGCCTGAACACCAAGGAAGGCATCGGAGGCTTTGAAAAGTATATCAACAACTTTATTGCAAAATCTTATGACATCGATACGTGTGTCGCCGTAAACTACGATACCGTTCAGAAAATAAACAACTCGTTCAGCGCGTATAATGGAAGGACTTATCAATGCTATCCTGATTCCGGATACAAAAGACCTAATCGCATTACGTGGGTAGAAATAAAGGATAATCCGTACTTAAATGATACTATCGAGTACAAAACGATGATAGATTGGCGAAATCGTCGACTGTACCATATTATAGACGTAATGAATGGACGGAAATATTTAGGCTCCTGGATGGCGGAGGACCTGGATATTGAATATCGGGTGAAGGGGGCGCCCTACGGTAATTCGTATCAGTTAACGCACGGCTACACATGGGCTGCGGCAATGGATAGCGCTGCTGTCTATTCTTCTGCAGGGGCTAGTTGCGGTGACGGAAAGACCTGTAGTGCATCTGGCGATGTGCAGGGGTTGTGTCCTGACGGTTGGATTCTTCCGACTAAATCGGATTGGGTGGAACTTATTGAAACTGTAGACGGTGTTGATTACACGGAGGATAATTTCGACAAGAATACTGCCGCAAAGGCGCTCAAGGCGACAAGCGGATGGAACGGCGATGAAGGCAGTACTAATGAATATGGTTTTTCTGCCATTCCAGAAGGTAGTTCAGATTTCTATTGGGATAGTGACTTTCGTTCCGATTGGGGGGACAAACTCGGCTATTGGAGCTCTACGGAGAATGGCAACAGTCTCGTGTACATGGCTGGAATCTATTCTGAAGAGTATCAAGTTGAATTGACGAGCAGCCGAAACTTCAAGAGTGATGCCCATCCTATCAGATGTTTACAACGGCCCGTAATGGTTTTTCCGAATTAAATCTTGCGTCTAGTCCGAATTTCTATTTAAGAATCCTTTTATAACAGAAAATGCCCGCGAAAGCGGGCATTGCGTTTTAACAGGGGCATCCTGGAGCCTCGAAGAGGCGAATGGAAATATTACTTCTTGAATTTCTTCAAGAGAGCATCGGCCTTGCTGAACTGCTGCTTTACAGACTTCGGACCCGTGCCGCCTTCGATGTTACGTCGGGATACGCTGTATTCGAAGGTGAGCGTCTTTTTCATCTGCTTCACATTCGGCACACCGGCGCTTGCCCAGGCCTCATCGGAGAGGTCCGTGAATTCGAGGCCTTGGCGGGCGGCTTCGCCGACCAGGCTACCGACCACGTGGTGGGCATCGCGGAACGGCACGCCAGATTCGACCAGCAAGTCTGCGAGGTCGGTAGCCAGCAGCGCCGGCAGCATCTTCGCATGCATCTTGTCGAAGTTGAAACGTGCGCTTTCCAAGGCTTCCTTCATCACGCGGAGAATCACCTTCACGTTATGGACGGAGTCGAATACCGGTTCCTTGTCTTCTTGCAGGTCGCGGCTGTAGCTGAGCGGCGCACCCTTCACCAGAGTGTAAAGTGCGCTGAAGTTACCCAGCATGCGGCCGGACTTTCCGCGGATAAGTTCCATGGAATCGGGGTTCTTCTTCTGCGGCATCATCGAGGATCCGCTAGAGAATGCGTCGTGCAGGGTGAGGTAGCCGAATTCGCTGGTGCTCCAGTTCACAAAGTCTTCGGCGTAGCGGCTCATGGTGTTTGCGATAATCGCGAGGTCGGCTTCGAATTCAAGCATCATGTCGCGGTGGCTCACGGCGTCGATGCTGTTCGGACTAACACCGTTAAATCCGAGTTCCTTTGCAACGAGGGCGCGGTGATACGGGAATGCAGAACCGGCCATGGCGCCGCTACCGAGCGGAAGTTCGCTGTGCAGTTCCAGGAAGTTGTCGAGGCGCTTCACGTCGCGGCTCACGGCAAAGAACATGCTCATCAGGTAATGGCTGAAGTAGATGGGCTGTGCCTGCTGCAGGTGCGTGTAGCCCGGCATCATCTTGCCGAAGTATTTCTTGGCAAGGTCCAGCACCGTTTCCATAAGGTTCACTTCGAGAACGCGAATTTCGGCAGCGCGGTGACGCATGTAGAGCTTGAAGTCCGTGCAAACCTGGTCGTTACGGCTGCGGCCCGTGTGGATCTTTTTGCCGAGGGCGCCGATGCGTTCGGTGAGCACACGTTCCACGGCCATGTGGATATCTTCGTCAGATTCCTTCCAGAGCGGCTTGCCTGCCTTGTAATCCTTGAGGATGCTGGCGAGGCCGTCGCAAATTTTCTTGTAGTCTGCCTTGCTGAGTACGCCGGATTCCACCAGACCCTTGCCGTGACCGATGCTACCTTCGATGTCTTCTTCGATGAGCTCGGCGTCAAATTGCAGGCTGAAGCTCAGGTCCACCATGCTCTGTGCCATGCCGCTAGCAAAACGGCCGGTCCACATGTTGGTCTGGGTGCCTTTCTTGGCTTTGTTTTCGGGTTTCTTTGCGCTGGTCTTTGCCATAGTTTACCTTGTTAGAATTGCTGTGCGTTGACGTTCGGCATGGGGGCGCTTTGTGCGGGGGCGTTTGCGGCACGGAGCTTCATGCATTCGTTCAGATTTGTTCTTGTCTTACCCATGACAAGGCAGGTAGTGTAGCTTTCGTTGTCCTTGATGTACTTTGTCTTTGCGACCAACTGTCCACCAACGGCGAATTCAAATGTGCCGTGCTTCATACCCTTGGCGCAGGAACCCATAACATCGACCTGCTGACCGAAGTCATCAACAAAGTGCCACTGAGCGTGCTTTACATGAAGCCCTGCGCAGGTGTAAGGAGACATTTGCTCTTCCATGGATTGAACTTTTCTGTAGCTTCCGCCGCAGGAGGTGAGTAAAGCTGCAAGGCCGCAGAGGGCGAGTGTGAGAGTGATCTTTTTCATAATTTTTCCTGTTTATGTTCTTGTTCTAAAACTTCTTTCATCTTGTCGGTGAGCAAAATGGCGCTCCTGGACATCGGCATGTCCTTGTAGGGTGCTACCGGAATGTTCGGCAAGACCTTCAAATTGTACATGTAGCGTTCGGTCGGGTGGAACTCCAGCATCTTGTCTTCTTTGCGGAGTCCGATTTTTTCGTTACCGCCAAAGTAGATTGGCACTACGTCCGCCCCGGCGAACAGTGCAAAGCGTGCCGCCCCTTTCTTGAAAAACCAGGGCTCACCCGGCTTGGATCGGGTCCCTTCGGGGAAGATGATGAGGTTGTTGCCGTCTTCGATCATCGACTTCTTGGCGCGTTCCATCTGTTCTTCGAAGGGGAGCGTGTTTGGAATATAGAGGTCGCGAATAATCAGGGAAATGAATTTGTTCTGGATAAGCGCCCCTTTCACGATGCAGTTTGCGTTCGGAATGAGCGAAATCAGAATCACCACGTCTAAAAGCGAGGGGTGGTTTGCAATGACGACTTTTCCCTGGATGTTTTTCAGGAGTTCGCGGTTCTCGACGCTTAGGCGCATGGCGCCGGTCACTTCGATGTACTTGACAAAGAACTTGAAGAACTTGTTGACGAACCTTCGTGAAATCACGTTGAAACGTTTTTCGGAAAATCCGGCAAGTACATGGAACAGGGGCAAAAGCGTCGTGCCAAGAATCAGGCTGCTGATGCCGAAAACGGCAAAAGACGACAGCTTGGACACAAGACGCCGGATGTATTTAATCCGTCGGATCATGCAAGCCTCTGCTGAATGAAGGCAATCGCTTCTTCGGCGGCCGTTGCAAAGTTCCCTTCGAGGGGAGTCTCGTCAAGAACCTTACCGCCCTTGCTTGCATCGGTCGTGAGGCGAAGCGCTAATGCGCATACGGCGTTCGGGTACGGTGTTCCTGCCACGGGAGCGTAGGTTTCGGGAATCTTCTCGTCAGCGAAGATGAATACGCGTTCTGAATCGGAGCCCGCCTTGAGGGCGGCCATGCAGTCGCGGAGTCCTTCGCGGAAAGCCTCTTTCCCGGAGAACACGGCGGAGTAGCCTGCGGTGTTTTTCTCTAGGATAGTGGCGTTTGCAATCGAGGCGTTGAACACCGAAAGGCTGAAGTGGGCCGGCGAAACGTTCCCCGTATCGAGGAGCGCTTGCGATATCTTGAGCTGCTGCGTGATTTCGCCATACTGCGAGGCGAATGTCACCTTGCAGGGCGACATGTCCTTACTAATGGCGGCATTCACGTACACAACCATCTTCGACAGCTGGCTTAGGCGCCTGCGCGTAAGCATCGGCACGAACTTCACGTCGGGGAGCGGTTGCTCCTCGCTAGGAATAAAGTATTCGGCGCGTTCGATATAGATCATTTGATTTTCCCTAACCACTAATCCTTAATCACTTGATTCTGAAACGGAGCAGAGAGTAGCTGTTCGGGCCTACCGTGTGGTGCGCTTCTTTCAGCTCAAAGCCGGCGATTTCGATGGCGTGCTTGAGTTCTTCGAAGCGGTACATCTTGGAGTTGCCGTTTGCAATGCAGGTGAAGTAGAGCGAGGTTGCCTGGAGCGAGTAGGCGGCAGCCTCGAAACGCTGCTTGTCCCACAGCGGTTCGAGCACGTACACGTCGGTTTCGGGAGTGGCGGCCGTGTGAATCTTGGTGAGAATCTTCGTGATTTCTTCGAGCGAGAAGCAGTCGAGGAACTGGCTCATCCAGACGGCGTCGGCACCCTTCGGGAATTCGGTCGTTTCGTCGAGGACGTTGCAGGGGACCATGTCGATGCGGTTTTCGAAACCGGCGGCCTTCGCATTCTTTTCGGCGACGGCAGTCTGGCCCGGGAGGTCGATGATAGAAACCTTCACGTCGGCATTGTACTTGCAGCAGGCGATGGCCCACTTGGCGGTGTTGCCGCCGATGTCAAAGAGGCGCTTGCAGGGGTTCGAGAAGACGATGGGGAGCGCTTCGGGGAAGGCGAGGTCGGAATAGAAGTGGTCAAATCCGAACCAGCTCTTTTTCTGCTGGTCGGTCAGCTGCGACAGCCCCTGGTACACGGTCTTCCAGTTGCCGAGGTGCTTGAGGCCTGCGGGCTTCCCGTCGCGGATGGCTTCTTGCATGTCCTCTGCCCCCAGGTAGCAGATGTCTTCGGAAAAGTCCATGTTGACTTTCGTCATTTCGTCGCTCATCAGGAAAAATCCGATTTTGCCGAGCGTAAGCTTGAGGTCGTCCTCCTTGGAATCCTTATGAAGCTTGATGGCCCCCATGCCAAGTCCCATTTCGATCAGAACGCCAATGCCGTAGAGCGAAATGCCAAGCTTTTGCGAAAGTTCCGAAACGGTAATCCCTTTCTTGCGGGCGCTGCAGATGGCGTCCAGAATCCCCATGTCGCGGAGCGCTTTGGCGGCGTGGAAGCTGAGGGGGGCAAATGCGATTTTCTGGGCTTCGAACTTTGCGTCGGTAGCCGAAATCTTGTCATTATAGTAGTAGTCGAACATAGAACTCTTTTGTTTAGCTTTATTGATTTTGTCCACAAATTTAGCAATAATCACCGATGCCTGTACTTGACGGTTCTTTTTTTTTAAGTTATTTTTGCGCTCAAATTAAGGGTGAATTATGAACGAATTAAAATCTCGTATAAAAGAAATGATTGTGTCTGCTCTGGAACTCGAAGACGTTACGGCTGCAGATATCGTAGATGACGCTCCTCTCTTTGGCGAAAGCGAAAAGGGCCTGGGGCTTGATTCTATCGACGCCCTCGAATTGGGGATTGCGGTCAAGGAAAACTTCGGAGTATCTTTCTCTGTGGTGAACGAAGAAACCAAGAAGCATTTTTATTCTGTGGATACCTTGGCGGCATACATTTCGGCAAATATGCCTAAATAAGGGAGTTGAACGTGGAAAAACAAGCTATTTTTGACAAATTGAAGGCCGCCCTTATCGAAGATTTCGAAATGGACGAAGCCAAGGTGACTCCTGAAGCTCGCCTTTATGAAGATCTTGAACTGGACAGCATCGATGCCGTTGACCTGATCGTGAAGCTCAAGTCTCTCTTGCCGACCAATATTGACCCTGAAGTGTTCAAGACTGTACGTACCGTGCAGGACGTCGTTGACGCTATCTACAATCTGATCCAGAACGCGGAAAACAAGTAATGAAAACGGTGGCGGGGAAGGTAGTCTTTGCCACCTTTTCTGTTCTCTATCCTGCGCTCGTTTTTTGCGGGCTTGAATTCTGGGGGCTTTCTCCTCGCCGATTGAGCTTGCTGCTCATCGGTCTTGCTTTTGTACATTTCTTTAATGTGACGCGGGGGCGTTCCGGGGAGAGGAAAGGTGGAAATTTCGACAGGACGAATGTCGTTAAGGGGCTTGCCCTTGTCGCATTGATGCTTTTGTGCGGGGGACTCGCCTTTTTTGCAGATAACATAATGTTTCTCAAGTTCTATCCTGTAATGGTGAGCTTGAGCCTTCTTTCTTTCTTTGCCTTTTCCCTTTGGAAAAAGCCCAGTTTTGTTTTCCGTTTGGCAAATCTTGGGGACAAGACGCTAAGGACATCTCCGGAGCGCTTTTTCGTGGAGCGTTACTGTGACCGGGTGACTTTGGTATGGTGTATATTCTTTATTCTGAACGCCTCTATCGCTTTTGCCACTGCATTGGTGGGTAGCGACCGAATCTGGTCCCTGTACAACGGTTTAATCTCCTATATTTTAATCGGCATTTTGTTTGCCGTAGAATTTATGGTCCGTAAAATGATGCAAAAAAAGATGCACTCCTATATACCCGTCTGTGATTTGCAGCGGGACAGCCGCCCCGAAGGTTCCGTCGTCTGCTTTGACGGAGAAAATGTAAGGACGTGGGCTGAATTTGTCGGTGACGTGTCCAAGGTGCGCCGCTTCTTGGAATCGAGCGAAAATCGCCCGTGGATTCTTCATTGCGAAGATTCCTACTTCTTTATCGTGGCTCTCCTTTCGATGTTGCAGAGTGGCCGGAAGGCGATGGTGACTGCGAACCGTCAGGAAGCCTTTATCAGGGAAATTAAGAAACCCGAATACGGCTTTATTACCGATACCCCGTTTGGCGATGCGTCTGCCGGTGCGGTGCAGATCCAGGATATTTTGAATGGCCCCGCTGTCGAGACTTTGTGGAATTCCTTTGATAAAAATGATGCCCAGATGGTGATGTTTACCTCGGGTACGACGGGTGAACCCAAGTCCGTGCCCAAGCGTTTTTCACAATTTGAAAATGAACTGTTTGAACTGGTGAAGGTCTTTGGTGATGACTGGGTGGGCCGTAAGGTCTATAGCACGGTGAACCACCACCACATTTACGGTCTCCTGTTTACGGTGCTTCTGCCGACTGCGACGGGGCTACCGTTCCGCAGGCACCGTATCGACTATCCGAGCGAACTTACAAGCCTTGCCGCAGAAAAGGCGGTCATTGCATCGAGCCCGGCCTACTTGAAGCGCCTTGCCGCCGATACCGACAAGCCGATCGATTTCAAGTGCACTCCGATTATCTATTCGTCGGGTGGCCCGCTCCCGGAAGAGGTTGCACGCAAGTGCGAGGGCATCACGGGTTACTGGACCACTGAAATTTACGGCAGTACCGAAACCGGTGGCATTGCCTACAGGCAGTCCAAGAACGGCCCCATCTGGAAACCGTTCGAAGTCTGCAAGATGAGCATCGGTGAAAACGATTGCCTGAACGTGAAGTCGAGCTATATTCTGGAACCCGAGGGCTTTACCACGGGAGACCTCGTGGAAATTTACGAGGATGGCCGTTTCCTGTTGAAGGGCCGCGCCGATTCTATCGTGAAAATCGAGGAAAAGCGTATTTCGCTTCCGGAAGTGGAAAACCGCCTGAAGCAGACGGGACTGGTGCAGGATGTGCGCGTGGTTCCGATGGTGGGTAGTCGCCAGTACCTGGCTGCGGCGATCGTGCTGAATGCCGAAGGCTGCGAAAAGTTCAAGGGCCTGCCGAAGCTCGAAATCAACAATTTCTTCAAGAAGCACCTGATGCAGTTTATCGAGAATACGGTTTCGCCCAAGAAGTGGCGCTACCTCGAAGAACTCCCGCAGGACACGCAGGGAAAAATCAAGATGCGCGATATCCAGGCGCTGTTCGGCATTCCCGAAAGCCCGAATTTCAAGATACTGAAGATGCATCGTGAACCGGGCGCGGTCAAGCTGAAACTGGTTTTCCCCGAAACAAGCGATTTCTACAGCGGGCATTTCCCGACGTTCAAGTTGCTGCCTGCGGTGGCGCAGGTGGACATGGCGGTGATGTTCGGCCATGCGCTTCTCGGAACGTCGCAGACGGTGCAGCGCATCCAGCGTACCAAGTTCAGCTATCCGATTCTGCCGGGGGTCCCTGCGATTCTTGAAATGACCTACAAGGCCGAAACGGCCAAGCTTGCTTTCTCCTATACGCTCGAAGAGGGCCGTGCCCTTTCCGGCGGAACGCTCGTGATGACGGAGGCCACCGATGCGTGAACCTAAGATGAAACCCGAGGATATGAAATTTTGTGCCATTGTGCCGGTGTACCGTCACGAAAAAGCTTCGCGGAATGTCGCCGAGACGCTTGCCGCACAAAATCTCGCCGTGATTCTCGTGGATGACGGCAACACCCCCGAAGGTCACGAAATCCTGGAGCAGATTGCAAAGGACGTTCCGAATACGACGCTTGTGACGCGTGAAAAGAACGGCGGCAAGGGTGCCGCTGTCATTAGCGGTCTTGGGAAGGCTTACGAAATGGGCTTTACGCACGCGCTTCAGGTGGATGCCGACGGTCAGCATGACATGGATGCGATTCCGTTCTTTCTGAAGGCCGCCAAAAAGCATCCGTTCGATCTGGTCGCCGCAATGCCCCAGTATGACGGCTCTGTGCCCAAGGCGCGTGAACAGGGAAGAAAGATTACGAATTTCTGGGTCGCGGTCGAAACGCTTTCAAAGACGATTCCCGATTCCATGTGCGGTTTCCGCGTGTATCCGCTCCAGTTCGTGTGGCCGGTCGCCAAAAAGATCCGTACCTACCGCATGGGTTTCGATATCGAAATCCTGGTGCGTCTTTCCTGGGCGGGCCTCAAGATGTATTTCTACCCGATCAAGGTGAAGTACCCCGAAGATGGAGTCTCTAATTTCCGTGCCTTCGGCGATAATGTTGAAATTTCCTGGACGCATACCAAGCTCTGCCTTGGAATGCTGATTCGTTCCCCGATGATTTTGGGCCGTCGCCTTTTCAAGAAGAAAAAATGAACTCCGTGAAAAGTGAATCGCCGCAGTGGTACGAAGTGAAGGAAGTTGGCGGAAGCCTTTGGCATTTCCGTTTTATGCTGTGGATTACCTGCCACCTGCCGCTCCGTATTGTTGAAGTCTGCACGGCGATTATCTGCTTTTTCTTTTGGATGGGGGCGACCCCGGTGCGTGAACGCTCGGCCGCTTACCTAAAGCGCCTGTTTGCGGTGCGCGGGGAACGCATGCCGGTGCTTGGAACGTACAAGCACGTGCTTTCGTTTGCTCTTTCGATGATTGAAAAACTGCTCGGATGGCGCGGTGCCATCAAGCTCAATCAGGTGGAAACCCAGGGCGACGACCTGAATCTTCTGGTCGAACAGCTTGACCGTGGCGAAGGCGCCTTTTTGTTGTGTTCGCATCTTGGAAATATGGAAATGCTCCGTTCCTTGACGGGACACGGTGAAATCCACACTCACAGACAATTCAAGGTTTTTCCGGTCGTCGATTTTTCGGGAACCTCCAAGTTCAATGCGCTGCTTTTCGAGCTGAATCCGGACCTGATGAACTCGGTGCTCGACGCCAACAAGATTGGCGTGGATTCTGCCGTGTGGATGAAAGAGCAGATTGCAGGCGGTAACCTGGTGGTGATTGCGGGGGATAGAACCTCCGCCAATTCCACGGACCGAAACGTCGAAATGGAATTCCTCGGCGAAACGGCCAGTTTCCCGGAAGGCTCCTTTACGTTAGCGAGCGTCCTGCACGCTCCCATTTATTTTACGTTCGCCATTCGAAAGCACGACTTTGATATTCGCTCGCCCTACGAAATGCACGTGGTGAAGGCGAAGACGTCTTTTGACTGTAGCCGCAAGGAGCGTCCGGAAAGGATTCGGATGCTTGTGCAGGAATACACGGAACTTTTACAGAAATTGTGCCTGAAACATCCTTACCAGTGGTACAATTTTTACAATTTTTGGAAAACTCAAAATAAAGGATTGTAGATCATGAAGACTGTCGTTATTGGACCGGAAAAGTTGACCATCGAACAGGTGGTGGCCGTCGCAAAGCGCGAGGTGCCCGTGGAATTGGATTCGTCGTCCAAGTTCCAGAAGAAAATCGATGCGGGTGCGGCTTTTTTGGATGAAGCTCTCGCGAAGCACGGTGGCATTTACGGCGTGACGACGGGTTACGGCGATTCCTGCACGCAGGTGGTGCCGCCCGACCATTACTACGATCTTCCGGTGAACCTGACCCGTTTCCACGGTTGCGGAATGGGGAACTATTTCGACGAAGAGACGACGCGTGCTATTATGGTGGTTCGCCTGAACACCTTGGCCCGCGGCTTTTCCGGCGTGAGCTACGCCTTGTTGAAGATTATCATGGATTTCCTGCAGAACGACATCTTGCCGCTTATTCCGCAAGAAGGTTCTGTGGGTGCTAGCGGCGACCTGACTCCGCTTTCTTACTTGGCGGGAGCCCTGATCGGTGAACGCGATGTGCTTTACAAGGGTGAACGTAGGCCGTCGAAGGATGTGATGGCTGAACTCGGCATTACGCCGCACCGTTTCCGCCCGAAGGAAGCGATTGCCATTATGAACGGAACTGCCGTGATGAACGCTGTCGCTTGCATGGCTTTCTCCCGCGCACAGTATTTGGCCGACCTCTCTTGCCGCATTACGGCGATGAACACGATTGCCATGAAGGGGAACGCTTACCACTTCTATGAACGTCTGTTTGCAGTGAAGCCGCATCCGGGCCTGATCACCGCCGCAAAGAAAATGCGCGATGCCATGAACCTGGAAGTCGAGAAGAACGTGGTTCCCGAAAAGATACAGGATCCGTATTCCCTGCGCTGCGCCCCGCATGTGGTGGGCGTGTTCTACGATTCCGAACCGCTGCTCCGCCAGCTGATTGAAATCGAAATGAACAGCGCAAACGATAATCCGATTATCGACCCCGAAACCGAGAATATTTTCCACGGTGGACATTTCTACGGCGGACATATCTGCCTTGCAATGGATACGCTGAAAAACATTGTCGCAAACTTTGCCGACCTTCTGGACCGCCAGCTTGCAACGATTGTGGATATCAAGTTCAACCGCAACTTGCCGCCTAACCTTTCGGGAAGCCAGGGCGAATTCTCGCTCAACCACGGTTTCAAGGCGGTGCAGATTGGCGTGTCGTCTTGGACTGCAGAAGCTCTGCATAACACGATGCCGATGAGCGTATTTAGCCGCTCCACCGAATGTCACAACCAGGACAAGGTGAGCATGGGCACCATTGCCGCTCGCGACTGTATCCGTGTGATTGAACTTACCGAACAGGTGGCTGCCGCGGTACTCCTCGCCGCGTCCCAGGCTCTCCGCATTCGCCTCGAACGCGGTGAAATTTTCGACGTGCGCATTGCCGGTGTCCGTGCCACTTACGACCAGGTGTTCGAACACTTTGCACCTCTCGCTTGCGACCGTCAGCTCGAAGGCGACCTTCGCAAGACGCTCCAACTGATTCGCGAAAAGCATTACGCTGTTTAAACGGAGGCGTTTATGGCCGAAAAGAAACTGAAAACGACTGTGGAATTCAGGGTAGAATTCTACGACGTGGACTCCATGAAGGTTGCCTGGCATGGCAACTATGTGAAGTACATGGAGGTGGCCCGCTGCGCGCTCCTTGCCAAGATGAAGTACGACTACTTTGCCATGGAAAAGAGCGGTTTTGTGTGGCCTGTCGTTGACATGCATATCCGTTACCTGCGCCCGATGATCTTTATGCAGAAAATCCGTGCCGAGGTGACGCTCGAAGAATACGAGGTATGCATGAAACTTTCGTACAAGTTCTTTGACGCCGAAACGGGAACGCTTTTGTGCAAGGCGGAAAGTATGCAGATGGCGGTGGACATGAATAAGCGTGAATCGCTCATGGTCTGCCCCGCCTACTTTATCGACAAGGTTCGTGCGGCACTTGCTGCCGAGGAAAACGGATGAACCCCATTTTTAAAAGCGTCGTAGTCTCGGTTTTTGCCCTTGGAATTCTTGGGGGGACAGCCTTTGCGGCAGGTTCTGCTTCGGATGTTTTCAAGAAACCGCTGACTGAAATCTCGAAGCCTGCCTTGCAGGAATCGATTGCCGTGCTTACGGCAAGCCCCCTGACGGTTGGAAATTTCAAGCAGACCCGCAACATCAAGAAACTGAATCGCGAGTTTGTCTCGACGGGCTCCTTTGCGATTTCACGCGAGGAGGGTATTGTCTGGGATACGGAAAAACCGTTCCCGTCGGTGCTGTGGGTTGGCGACAATGCCATTGTGCAGTGGGATGTGAACCGTAACGTCAAAAAGACGATGGCCGCGAAGGACAATCCTGTATTCGCCGAATTTTCCGGTACCATCCAGTCGGTGTTCTCGGGTAAGTTCGACGAGCTCGCCCGGAATTTCGACATCTATTTCGATGATTCCCGCAAGGGATTTTGCGTGGGGCTTGTTCCCAAGGAACGTACCGTGGCCCGCATTATCGCGTCTATCACCCTCGAAGGGGTAAACGAACTTGAAAAGGTGTCGATTGTCGATGGCGAACAGAACCTGGTGACATACGAATTTACGGGACAGGCGCATTTTAAGGACCTTGATTCCGTGGAAGGGACTTTTAAGGACTTGGCCCAGAAATTCAAGAATGTGAAAAAATGAGTCCTGAGTCGAAAAAGATTGTTTCGGTTATCATATGGGCGGTATTTCATATTGCCCTTATTTCGCTTGGACTGTTGCAACCGTGGAAGGTGGAGTCGGACCTTTATTCGGTTCTGCCGGACTCCAATGAATTGAGGAATGTCGCCGAGGCGGAAAAGGCGCTGAGCGCCCGTTCGATGAGGAACATTTCTGTTCTTTTGGGGCATCATGATTTTGTTGCGGCAAAGGCAGCCGCATTTGCGCTGGAGTCGAGCTTTGCTCGGGATTCCTCGTTTGCCGAGATTCGGTTGCGAGTCAATGATGCGACTATGCAGCAGATGCGGAATTTCTATTACGATTACCGCAACGTTCTGCAGGGGCGCCCGGTATGCGACTTGCTGAAAGCAGGCGATGCGTCTGCATTAAAGAGCATGGCGCTAGAAAAGGTCTATGGCGCCTTTACGCTTGCAGACTTGAGTCAAATCGAAGAAGACCCGTTTTTGCTGGGGGCGGAATCGTTTGATCATTTTACGCTTCATTCCCAGCTGATGGGTGGGCGCTTTACGTTGCGGGAGGGGGTGCTTGCCGCCGAAGATTCCTCGATGACGTACGTGATGTGGAGTGCCGCTCTTTCTCCGAACGTTTCGACAATGGCCTCTGACGACCATGTGCTTGCTCGCCTCGATCGCGTGTTGGATTCCTTGCAGGTTGAATACAAGGGACTACGTATCGAAAAGTCGGGCGTTCCGTTCCATAGCTACGAAAGTTCGAAAAATGCGAAGTCCGAGGTTGCCTGGATTTCGGGCGTTTCGATGGCGCTCATTCTGCTTTTGTTGCTTTGGGCGTTCCGCACTCCTGTTCCGATTGTCTGTACGCTTGCAACCATCGGTGTTGCCGTGTGCGCGGCCCTTTCTGGAACGTGGGCCGTGTTCGGAAATATTCACGTGTTTACGTTCGTTTTTGGAACAAGCGTGATTGGCGTAAGCATCGATTACGCGATTCATTTCTTTACCGAGTGGAAACACGGAACCTCGAAAAATGGTCTCGAAATTCGCCACCACATATTCAAGGGACTTTTGCTCGGTTTCATGACGACGGAACTCAGCTATATCGCGCTTACGTTTGCCGATTTTCCCTTGCTTCGCCAGATGGCTGTTTTTTCGATTGTCGGACTTGCGAGTTCCTTTGCGACGATTCTCTTGTTGTTCCCGAATTTGTCGCATTCTGGGGCGCGTTCAACGAAAACGCTACTTCCGATGCGGCTTCCTCAAGTATTGTTGTCTCTTTACGACAAGCTTTCTCCCCAGAAAGTCCGCTATTTGCTGCTAGTCCTGTTGCTTGCGATTGCACCTGGAATATTGCTGCTTGATATCCATACGGATATGCGGACTCTTTATTCCATGAGCGAAAGCCTCAAGCGTTCCGAGGCCCTGAATGCGCGTCTCAATAACCTGGGAATTTCTCCGAATTACTTTATTGTAGAAGGCGCTACGGAACAGCAACTCTTGGAAAACGAGGAACGTCTTAGGGATAGGCTCGAAAAAGCGAAAGAGGATTCCCTGCTTACGGGGTATTTGGCGACTTCTACCTACATTCCTTCGGTCAAGACACAGAAGGAAACTTTCGAGGCGGTAAAGAAACTGCGCGATTCGGAGGCGTACCATGAACTGCTTCGTGACTTGAACCTTGCCTCGGATTCTCTTTTTGCGCGAAATTTGGCCTTGAAACCGGAATTTCTTACGCCGCAGTCGGATATTCCCGAATCGTTCAAGAGCATCCTTTCGATGATTTGGATTGGAGAGGTTAACGGTAAGTATTACAGCGCCGTGTTCCCGCTCCATGTTTCGAAGAACTTTGCTATCGATCAGTATGCAGAGGGAATGCCTTATGTGTATGCGGTAAACAAGATGGAAAACGTGAATGCGACGTTGACGGAACTTTCGAAGGTTGCCTTGATGCTTGTGGCGGTGGCCTATTTGGTCGTGTTTATTGTACTTGTCTGTGTCTATAAGTTCTTTACGGCGCTCAAGGTGATTCGAGCCCCGGTGATTTCTAGCCTTCTTATAGCAGGCGTTTTCGGCTATTTGGGACTGCCGTTCAACTTCTTTGCGATAGTGGGGGTAATCCTTACGCTTGGAATCGGCATTGACTATGCGCTGTTCTTTAAGGAGGGCGGCGAACGGAGCGTGACGACAGCCCTTGCCGTGATGCTTTCGGCCTTGACGACGCTCATTTCTTTTGGCAGTCTATCTTTCAGCAGCTTTGTCCCTGTTGCGACATTCGGCTTTTCGGTGCTCCTCGGTATTTTTTGCTGCTTTGTCTTGTCGCCATTCAGTAGAAGGTAGAAATTTTTAAATTTGTGGCACTTTTATGAATTTTTTGATGACAAAGATGAAGTCCTTGCGGAATTTGAAGGCCCCTGCCTGCACTGAGCATGGCCGAAGTGAGCTTGCCGAAGGGCTGCGATTGTTCCTTGGCGCATTTTTGTTACTCTTTTTAGTCGCCTGTCACAATACGCATCAGGTGCCGGGGACGACTCCTGTATATTATTCCGATGACCGCGCCGTTTCGCTGTTGTCGACATCTGCGATGACCGAAAGCATTGACATGCCGCAGCATATTGCCGGAAAATTCAGGAAACCCGACGGAACGACCGATTTGTTTGAGGCGGATTCCTGGGTAAGGGCGAACGACAGCATTTTATCGATTGTGCTTTTTTCGGGTTTCGGAACAACCATCGGCGAAATTAGCTACTACCGCGATTCCGTAAAGGCGGAAAGTTCTCTGATCGATGTGGAAAAGCTGAAGGCGGAATACATGCTTGCCGACTTTCAGGTCTGTTTTTATCCGTTCGAAGCTCTTCGCCAAAATTTTGAACAGGCCGGATTTGATTTTTCCGAGACTCGCACCGGTTCCCAAAATACGGATTTTGTGCGTACGCTCGCCGAAAAGGGGGTGACGATTGCCGTTGCCCGCAAGAATGGAAACGAAATTGAATTTGTAAACGAACTGCGCGGTTACAGTTACCATATTACGTTAGGAGATGCAAATTGAGAAAGCCCTTGTATATTAACGACTTTGCTTTTCACTGCATTTTGGGGGGCGAAAAGGAATCGGTTTTCGATAAATTAAAGAATGGCGTCCGTGGCGAATTCACCACCTACGATGTAGCGGGTGTGATGCGCCCTGCCGCGACAATCGATCCTGCGACTTTAGCTCCGGTGACGGAACCTGGCTTTGATAACCGTGTAAACAGGCTTTCGCAGGCGGCGCTTTCGCAGATGGAAAAGTCGATCGTTGCTGCTATTCAGAAATATGGCGCCGATCGCATAGGCATATTTATCGGGTCTTGCGACAATGGCTCCGAAGCATCGATGAATGCTCTCAAGAGTTTTAAGGAAACGGGGGCTTTTCCCGAAGGTTATGTCCTAGATTATCAGGCGGCAGATTTTCCGGCGCGTTATATTGCAAAGCGTTATGGCATTACGGGAATGCTTTCGGTGCATTCTACGGCGTGTGCCTCCAGTGCGAGCGCTTTTGTTTCTGCCCGCAACAATATTTATGCCGGTAACTGTGATGCGGCTATCGTGGGCGGTGTCGATATCGCTTCGCAGTCGGTGATTCTGGGCTTTGCCTCGCTCGAGGCCATGTCCGATAAGCCGACGAATCCGTTTAGCGCAAACCGTACAGGCCTTACCCTTGGCGATGCGGCGGCTTTTTTCCTGGTGACTCGCGAAAATTTACCGGACCTTGCAACCGAAGACTGCAAGAATCTTTCGGTGGTGGGCTTTGGCGAAAGTGCCGATGCAGACCACATCACGGCTCCCCGCGCCGATGGCGAAGGGGCTTTCCTGGCGATGAAAGCCGCCCTTGCCGATGCAGAACTCGATGCTTCTTCGATTGGCTACGTTAATTTGCATGGAACAGGAACTCGGCTGAACGATTCCATGGAAGCGATCGCCGTGAACCGTCTGTTCGGTGAAAATACACCGGCAAGTTCCACGAAGGCGCTGACGGGACATACTCTTGGTGCGGCTGGTGCACTGGAAGCTTCGTTCTGCTGCCTTGCGCTCCAGAATAGGGGCGTTCTTCCGGCGCATCTGTTCGATGGATGCGAAGACCCGAAACTCCCGAAGGTTCACCTGGTCAAGTCGGGAGAACAGGCAACGGAGCCCTTCAAGTATTGTATCAGCAACTCGTTTGCTTTTGGCGGTTGCAACGTGTCTTTAATTATCGCGAAGGAATAAAGAATGAGTACGGTAGAATTTCCGACAAGAGAATTGGTTTCTGAACTGGTTCCGCATAAGGACAAAATGCTTCTGCTCGACCGGGTTAATTATCATGACCTGAACGAAATTGTGATCGAAACGGAAGTGGATATCCACAAGGACTGTATGTTCTTCAAGGAAGACCTGCAGGGGGTTCCTTCGTATGTGGCGTTTGAATATATGGCCCAAAGCATTTCTGCCTTGTCCGGAATTTATGGACGTACGCTAGGACAAAAGCCCAAGGAAGGCTTTATCATGAGTGTGTCGAACTGCAAGGCCGAAGTCCCTGTTTTCAAGTCGGGAGATGTTGTTCGAATCTGGGTGCACCAGACGATGCGTGTCGACATGGCCGTCACCTTTGAGGGCAAGGTTTTTGTGGGTGACAATCTTGCGGTCTCGGCTTCGCTTTGCACAGTCGAAGTGGACGACCCCACCTCGATTCTGAAGATGAATTAGTAGTCTTTTACTATATTTGGGCGCGTATGGAAAATAAGAAGAGTGTTTTGATTACTGGCGCAAGTGGCGGCATCGGTTCTGCCATTGCTAAGGCTGTCGCATTGGCGGGTTACGAAGTCGTGGCGCATTACAATAGGAATGCAGCTCCTGTCGAACAGCTTGCAAACGAAATTCGTGAACAGGGGGGCTCTATTCGCCTGCTTCAGTTCAATATCCGCGACCGTGAACAGTGCAAGGCTGTACTTGAAAAGGATATCGAAGAAAACGGCGTCTATTTTGGCGTGGTGACCAATGCGGGTGTCTGTGCCGATACGGCTTTCCCTGCCATGACCGATGAATATTGGGACAAGGTGATCGACACGAACTTGAATGGCTTTTACAACGTACTTCACCCGATCGTGATGCCGATGTGCCGCAAGCGTCGTGGACGCATCGTGACGATTTCGTCGGTGTCGGGGGTTATCGGTAACCGTGGCCAGGTGAACTACAGTGCTTCCAAGGCGGGGCTCATTGGGGCGACCAAGGCTTTGGCAACAGAGCTTGCTAGCCGTGGCATTACGGTGAACAGTGTCGCTCCGGGTGTCATCGAAACGGAAATGATCAAGGATGCTCCGCTCGACATGATTTTGCCCGCTATTCCGATGAAGCGCGTAGGTAAACCCGAAGAAGTAGCCGCGACGGTCGTGTTCCTGCTTTCGGAAGGGGCCGCCTACATCACACGTCAGGTGATTTCTGTGAATGGGGGACTTGCTTAATGCGCCGTGTCGTTGTTACGGGTGGATCTTGTATTTCTTCGCTTGGCTTTGATGCCGATACCGCTTTTGAAGGTTTGAAGTCGCTTAAGAACCGCGTGGTCCGTATGGACGCTTGGGATGTCTATAAGCAGATGAATACGCGCCTTGCCGCTCCGATTCTTGAACCGTTGCCGCAGTATCCGCGTAAGAAAATTCGCGGGGCAGGCCGTGTCGCGGTGATGGCACTTCTTTCTGCCGACAAGGCTCTTGAAGTGGCTGGCCTTACGGGTGAAACCGACCTGATGAAGTCGGGCCGTATGGGGGTTGCCTATGGTTCTTCTATGGGAAGCATCAACCCGTTGCTCGAATTTTTCTCGATGCTCAACACCTATGACTGCTCCAATATCACGGCGACAACCTATATTCGCGCCATGCCGCAGACTTGTGCGGTGAACATCAGTGTGATTCTTGGACTGACGGGACGTCTGGTGACGACGAATACCGCATGTACGAGCGGAAGCCTTGCAATCGGCCAGGCGTATGAACTTATCAAGTACGGTAAGCAGGACGTGATGATTGCGGGCGGCGCCGATGAACTCGACCCGACGGAATCGGCTGTTTTCGACACGCTGTTTGCGACCAGTACCAAGAACGATCATCCGGAGCTTTCTCCGGCGGCCTATGACAGGGACCGCGACGGTCTTGTGATTGGCGAAGGTGCGGGAGCCCTGATTCTTGAAGAGTACGAACACGCTAAGGCTCGCGGTGCAAAGATTTATGCGGAACTGGTCGGCTTTGGTTCCAACACCGACGGTGAACATATTACGCAGCCCAAGAAAGAAACCATGCAGCATGCTCTCGAATTGGCAATCGAAGATTCGGGAATTTCTGCCGATGCTATCGGTTACGTGAATGGCCACGGAACGGCGACGCACCACGGTGACATTGCCGAAACCTGGGCCACTTATAACGCTCTCAAGCAGCGCACGGTTCCCCTTTCCAGCCTCAAGAGCTATGTCGGTCATACGCTTGGTGCCTGTGGTGGAATCGAGGCCTGGCTTGCCATTCACATGATGAACCGTGGTTGGTTCAGCCCGAACCTGAACCTGAACAATGTGGACCCCGAATGTGCTCCGCTGGATTACATCATGGGGAGCGGCCGCGAAATGGACGTGGAATATATCATGTCCAACAACTTCGCCTTTGGCGGAATCAACACGTCGCTCATTTTCAAGCGTGTCTAAACTCCGTTCTATTTTGAATTGAAAAGCGCTCCGAGGAAACCTCGGAGCGCTTTTGTTGTATAGGAAATCGGCGGTTAAAGTAGAATGTACTTTAGCAGGAAGAACACGGTGAGAGCCATCATGATCCAGTGAACTTTCCTGATTTTCCCGATGACGATGTTGATGAGGGTGTACGAAATGACTCCGAACATAATGCCGTCTGCAATGGAGTAGGTGAGCGGCATCGATACCATGCAGATAAAGGCGGGAATGGCTTCGCCGGCGTCGTTGAAGTTGATTTTTGCGATCGAGGTTGCCATGATGAAACCGACGACGAATAATGCGGGGGCTGTCGCAAAACTCGGAATGGCAAGGAATATGGGTGCAAAGAAAATGGCCGAAACAAATAGGCCTGCCGCTGTAATGGCGGTGAGGCCGGTGCGAGCCCCGACGGCAACGCCTGCAGCGCTTTCGACGAAGGTGGTCGTTGTAGAGGTTCCGAGAACGGCTCCGACAGAAGTGGCGATGGCATCTGCCGAAAGGGCTTTTGACGTGCGGGGGAGTATCCCGTCTTTGCTCATGAATTCGCCCTTGAGCGATACACCGATTAACGTTCCTAGCGTGTCAAAGAAATCGACAAAGAAGAAGGCGAACAGTACGATAAAGAAATCGAGAGACTTGAGCAGCGAAAATCCCTGCCCGACAATGGCGCCGTTGATGGAATGGGTCCATGAATCGGGGTTGAACAGAGCTCCGCAGGTTGCTCCGAATTCGTTGAACGTGTTGCCGAGTGTCCCGAAGTAGTTCTTGAAATGAGGAATGATGGAATAAAATCCCTGTTCCGGGTTCGGCACGTAAATGCCGAAGATCTCGGCAAAGATGCCTAGGAACCAGGTGGCGAAAATGCCGATCAGAAGCCCTGCATGAATTCCTTTGGCGATAACGGCAGACGTGATGAGGATTCCGACAAATGTAAGGGTTGTCCATATTCCAGTCGTATGGAAGTCGGCTTTTCGGAAATCAACAAGTCCTACCAGAGTCGAGTCGTTGCTGACGATGATTTTGCCGCCCTGCAAAGCGATGAACGCGATAAATAGGCCAATGCCAACGGCGACGGCAGCCTTGAGTGAAAAGGGAATGCTGTTGAACAGTTTTTCACGAATCGAGGTAACCGAAAGGATAAGGAAGATAATACCTTCAATGAATACCACCAACAGGGCAAATTGCCAACTGTATCCCATCATCAGTACGACCGTGTAACTGAAGAAGGCGTTGATGCCAAGTCCCGGTGCAAGCACAAAGGGATAGTTCGCCAGGAATCCCATGAGGGCGGACCCGATGGCCGCGGCAAGGGCGGTTGCCATGAAAACTCCGCCTTTGGGCATTCCCGAAGCCGAAAGGATTTCTGGGTTCACGGCAAGAATATAGGCTACCGTGATGAAGGTGGCGAGTCCTGCGAGAAGCTCCGTGGTGATATCGGTCTTGTTTTCGGTCAGTCTAAAGAATTTTTCTAGAATGAGGCCTTCTCTCTTGAGTTCACGACCGGCCCAACGTTTGACTTTTTTGTTGTTCTCAGACATTTTTCTTCCTTCTTATTTACTTTGTAATATAAGAATTTTCGAACATAGTCATGTCGAAGAACAAGGTTGGTGCGCCTGTCGAACCAACCCTATTGTCATCCCGAAGACCAAGATTGGTGAGCCTGTCGAACCACCTCTCTCGTCATCCCGAAGACCAAGGTTGGTGAGCTTGCCGAACCACCTCTCTCGTCATCCCCGCGAAGGCGGGGATCCCTCAATCCGCTTTATCAAGCAGCTTTTCTACTGTAGCGATAATCTTGTCCCTTTCGCCGCACCAGTCGGGGGCGATGAGCATGTCGCTTGGGCTTTCGCCGCTGAACCGCTCGATGGCTGTCTCGAAGCCGATAATCTTGATCATCTCGGCGACCGCTTCGCAGTATTCCTCAAAAGTAAGGAGCTTGATTTCGCCGTTCGCGTAGTCCTGCGCCATCACGGTGCCCGCCACAATATGCAGCGGATGAATCTTGACTGCGGCGAGCTTCAAGTCGCGAACCACTTGTGCGGTGTGCTTGAAATCTTCCATGGTTTCGCCGGGGAGGCCCACGATGACGTGCGTGGTGACGGTGAGTCCTGCCGATTGGCAACGCTTGACAGCGTCCGTGAACTCGGCGAGGGTATGCCTGCGGTTGATGGCGGCAAGCGTCAAGTCGTTTGCTGTCTGCAGGCCGATTTCCACGATAATCGGCTTTTTGCGGTTAAGTTCGGCGAGGTAGGCGACCTTGTCGTCTTCGAGGCAATCTGGGCGCGTACCGATGGCAAGACCCGCAATCTCCTTATGCTTGATAATCGGGTCGATGATTCCCTTCAGGTGTTCCAGCGGAGCGTGCGTATTCGTGTACGGCTGTAAGTAGGCGAGAATTCCTGCGTTCGGGTACTTTTCGCGGAGCCTCGGCACGAACTTGTCGAGTTGTTCCTGAATCGAGACCTTCGCCTGGTCAAATACCGGGCTAAAGCTGCGGTTATTGCAGTAGCTGCAACCCGAAAAACTCTTGGTGCCGTCCAGATTCGGACAACTCATACCGCCGTTCAGCGGGAGCTTGCGCACTTTCAGGTAATTCGGGAAAACCTTCAACAATAAATCGCGATAAGGAGTGTAGTGCATAATTTCCTTTGTGAACTAAACTCTTCCGAAACGGCGGGTTTTGCGGAAGGGTTTATCGCCAAAGCTACGCTCGTCGTGGTCTTTGTGGAAACGGTCTTCTTTCTTGCCGAATTTCTTGTCACCGAACATCTTTTCGCGGCGGGCCTTGCGGTTTTCGAAGGGCTTGTCGTCGAAATTTTTGCCGTGGCGGTCACCGAAGTCCTTGCGGCCTTCACCGCGGTGGAAACTGCGGCGGTCTTCGCGGCTGGCTCGCGGGCGGGTTCCGGGAGCGGGGCCGGTCGGCGGCTCGTCAGTCATCAGGCGGAACCTAGATTCGTTCCCGCGGATAGTCATGTCGGCGAGAATGTCGAGGACTTCTTGCGGCATGGTTTCGGGGAGTTCCACGGTGCTGAACTTGTCGAACAGCTTGATGCGTCCGATGTTGGAACTGCTGATGTTACCTTCGCCGGCGATAGCGCCTACGATGTCTCGCGGCGTCACGTGGTCGCGGCGGCCCACGCCCAGATAATAGCGCAGGTAGCCTTCTTCGACGCCGTTCGCGCCTTCGTTGCGTTCCTTGCGGAGTCGGCTCTTTTCTTCGCGGTCAAGGCCAAAATTATCATTGCGTTCGCGGCGTTCACGCGGAGCGTCAAGCGGCTTGAGTTCCGGGAACAGCGGCTGTTTCTTCTGCCAAATCTTGATGACGGCGGCGGCGATGTCGATGGCGGTTAATTCTGGCACTTCGGCTGCTTCCAAGGTCCCTGAGCTCTGTCGAAGGGCCGAACCATCGGCGACCATGCTTTCCACGAGTTCCTTGAACTTGTCGAGTTCGCCGGTGGTAATGACGCTCTTGATTTTATCCTTGAAGGCGGCGACGCGCTTCGCGCTGATGACTTCTGCGGTCGGCAATTCCATCGTTTCG
Source organism: uncultured Fibrobacter sp. (assembly GCF_947166265.1). Taxonomy (NCBI): domain Bacteria; kingdom Pseudomonadati; phylum Fibrobacterota; class Fibrobacteria; order Fibrobacterales; family Fibrobacteraceae; genus Fibrobacter; species uncultured Fibrobacter sp. The sequence goes on from NZ_CAMVDO010000016.1 coordinate 23,141, forward strand.
ATCGGCTGACGGGTTGCCTTTTCGATAATTTTCAGCATCTTCTTTTCACGCGGGGTGATAAAGAGGATGGCGTTGCCGCTGCGGCCTGCGCGGCCTGTACGACCGATGCGGTGCACATAAGATTCGGTGTCGAAGGGAATGTCGTAGTTCACCACATGCGTAATGCGGTCTACGTCGATTCCGCGAGCGGCCACGTCGGTCGCGACGACGATGTCGAGCTTGCCCATCTTGAGTCGGTTGATGGTGCGTTCGCGCATGGACTGGGCGAGGTCACCGTTCAGCGGAGCCACGTTGAATCCGCGGCTTTCAAGTTTTTCGGCGACTTCGGTCGTGTTCTGCTTGGTGCGCACGAAAATCAGCACACCGTCAAAGTCTTCGCCTTCGAGTACGCGGGCGAGTGCTTCGATCTTGTGTTCGTTCTTTACGAGCAAGTAACGTTGGCGGATGTTTTCGACGGTCGTCGTCTTGCCTTCGATGCAGGCTTCTTCGTATTCGCCCAAGTGCTGTTCGATAATCTTCTTGACTTCTTTAGGCATGGTGGCGCTAAAGAGGGCGCGCTGGGCGCTTGCAGGGATTTCCTTGAGGATGGTTTCGACATCTTCCATGAATCCCATGTCGAGCATTTCGTCGGCTTCGTCGAGCACGATTGCCTTTACGCCTGAAAGTACGATGGAGCCGCGCTTGATATGGTCAATCAGACGACCCGGGGTGGCGACCACGATGTTCGCCTGGCGCTTGAGGGCTCGCAACTGCACGGCGATGTCCTGACCGCCGTAAACCGGAACCACATGCACCTTCGGCATCTTGGCGGCGTACTGCTGGATGGCTTCTGCCACCTGGATAGCGAGTTCGCGGGTCGGCGTGAGCACGAGCATCGAAGTTTCGTGACCGTTGAAGTCGAGCCTCGAAAGTAGCGGAAGCGAGAATGCAGCGGTCTTTCCGGTACCGGTCTGGGCCGTGCCGAGCAGGTTTCCTCCCTGCAAAAGGGCCGGAATCGCCTTCGCCTGAATGGGGGAGGGCGTCTCGTAGCCCATGGCCTTGATGGCTTCAAGAACTTCGTCTGCAAGTCCGAGGTCTTCAAAAGTCACCAACGCTTCGTCGGCGGGTTCGTCATCAGAATCGTCTGCAGGCTTGTCGTCAGAATTATCGTTGGAACCTTCTGCCGATACATCTTCGTTTTCTAAGATGTTGTCATTCTTGACCCCGAATTCAGTTCGGGGGAGGGAATCCATTGTAGATTCAGAAACATCTGCGCAACTCTTTTTAGATTCAGCGTAATCTTCGTCGTTTTCGTCTTCTTCGGGTTGCTCGGCTTCGCCTTCTTCGAATTCGACCTTTGTGCCGACTTCGATGGCGGACTGGGGACCCTTCTTGAGCACGTCGCCTTCTTCGTCGACAATCACGCCGTTCGGATTCAGGGTAAGAAACGCGGCTTCATCAGCCTCGTCTTCGTCTGCACCACCTGCGATGGCGTTCAAAAATGCGTCAGCTTCGCGGGCAATTTTTGATTTGGGGTCAATAGCTTCTTCGGGAATACGTTCTTCGGTATTCTTCGTCATAATGCACCTTCAGGACCCGTAAACTTCATCTGCGGCCCATGCCGCACTATCGAATGGTTCTGGCGCCGGTTGTCCGGCTGAACCTTGAAAAGCCCCGAAGCGCACTCGCGCTTATAAACCTGAAGTTTTTTGGATCCATTTTGTTGGATTTGCGGCCAAATGTAGAAATAAAGCCCCTTATTTCAAAGGGTCGCAAGATTTTATTAAGAAAAGGGCTGAATTATGTGTAGACAACTTTGAAAATATTTGCTAAATTGTGCAAACCTCGGAGAGATGCCAGAGTGGTCGAATGGGCCGGTCTCGAAATCCGGAGTCTGTCACAGGACCGAGGGTTCGAATCCCTCTCTCTCCTTGAAACGAATAAGGAACCCCTTGTGGGTTCCTTATTCGTTTTATAAGCAAAGAGGGATGAGAACCCTCGTAGGGGTTCGACAAAACCCGCAAGAGCGAAGCGAATACAGCGGGTTTTGAGATTGCGGTCAAAGACCGCAACCCGGAGGGCAACAATTGAACGGAGAGAAAATGTTGTCTTATCCCTCTCTCTCCTTGAAACAAAAAGCGGAGCCGTAAGGCCCCGCTTTTTGTTTCATGAAAAAGGATGAGAACCCTCGCAGAGGGTTCGACAAAACCCGCAAGAGCGAAGCGAATACAGCGGGTTTTGAGATTGCGGTCGAAGACCGCAACCCGAAGGGCAACAATTGAACGAAGAGAAATTGTTGTCTTATCCCTCTCTCTCCTTGAGAGGGGGATGTCAAGCGAAATGAAATGAGCTTGTAGTCCCATCCCTCTCTCGTATTGAGAGAGGGTCTTTAGCGGCGAAGGAAACGAAGTGACTGAGTCGTCCTATCCCTCTCTCTCCTAGAAGAATGTGGAAGGTGGCAAAGCTTGAAACGAAGTGAAAGCTTTGTCCTATCCCTCTCTCGTCATCAATTTCCCCTATTTTTTGTATATTCCTATAAAAAGAGGTTCCTATGCAAATTTTATTCCTGATGGCCGATGGTTTCGAAGAAACCGAGTTTGTTACCCCGTTCGATTACCTGCAGCGTGCCGGAATCGATGTCGCCCTGGCGTCCGTTTCGGGTAAGTCCGAAGTTGTGGGGGCCCATGGCCTTGCGATAGCAACCGACTTTGCTCTTTCGGGTGCCGATACGGCTGCCTTTGACGGTATCCTTTTGCCGGGTGGCGGTCCGGGCGTCAAGAATTTGAAAGCCTCTGCCGAAGTGGAAAAGGTCATTCACGAATTCAACGACAAAGGCAAGTGGATTTTTGCGATTTGTGCTGCTCCCTTGGTCTTGAGCAAGGCGGGAATCCTTGCCGGTAAGACCGCGACCTGTTTCCCGGGCTGCGAAAGTGAACTTGTCTGTAAAAAGTTCGTCGAAGACCGCGTGGTCGTAGACGGTCATATCGTCACGAGCCGTGGCGCTGGTACTGCCGAAGAATTTGCGTTTGAATGTATTGCGCAGCTCGGTGGCCGCGAACTTTCGGAAAAAATTCGCAAGCAGGTCATCGCGCGATAGATTTCCGCTACCCGACGCTGTGTTCGAGCTTTAGCGTCAGCAACTGGCGGGCCTCGGTGGCGAATTCACCGGGGAGTTCCTTGAATACGTCCTTGCAGAAACCGCCGACCATCGCCTGGATAGCGTCTTCGCGCTTGATGCCGCGGCTTTCGAAATAGAAAAGCTGGTCTTCGCTGATGCGGCTGGTGGTGGCTTCGTGTTCGGTGGTGGAACTTGCGTTTGCGACAGTGATGTACGGGAACGTGTGGGCCGCACTCTTGTCGCCCACCAGCATGCTGTCGCACTGGGTGTAGTTGCGGGCGCCCGTGGCCGACTTGCGGATGCTCACTTCGCCGCGGTAGGCGTTGCTGGAGTAGTCGGCGCTGATGCCCTTCGAAATGATAGTGCTCTTGGTGTTCTTGCCGATGTGGATCATCTTGGTGCCGGTATCGGCCTGCATGTGCCCGTTGGTAAGGGCCACGCTGTAGAATTCTCCGACGGAGTTGTCGCCCAGCAGCACACAGCTTGGGTACTTCCACGTGATGGCGGAACCTGTTTCCACCTGAGTCCAGCTGATGCGGCTGTTCTTGCCTGCGCACTTGCCGCGCTTGGTGACAAAGTTGTAAACGCCACCGGCTCCCGTTTCGCGGTCGCCTGCGTACCAGTTCTGCACGGTCGAATATTTAATCGAGGCGTTGTCCTTCGCCACCAGTTCCACGATGGCGCTGTGCAGCTGCTTGCTGCTGAATTCCGGAGCGGTACAGCCTTCCAAATAGCTTACGCTCGCGCCTTCGTCGGCGATAATCAATGTACGTTCGAACTGGCCTGCTTCCTTGTTGTTGATACGGAAGTAGGTGGAAAGGTCCATCGGACACTTGACTCCAGGCGGAATGTACACGAAGCTTCCGTCGCCAAAGACTGCACTGTTGAGTGCTGCAAAGTAGTTGTCGCCTGCGGGTACCACCGAGCCCAGGTATTCCTCGATGAGTTCGGGGTATTCCTTGATGGCGTCGCTAATGCTGCAGAACAGAATGCCCATTTCCATGAGCTTTCTTTTGTGCGAAGTGTAAATGCTTACCGAGTCAAAGACCGCGTCCACGGCCACGTTGGCAAGGCGCTTCTGTTCGTCGAGCGGAATGCCGAGCTTTTCGAAGGTGGCCAGGAGTTCCGGATCCACGTCCTCGATTTTTTCGTGACTCTTCTTGGTCTTCGGGGCGGAGTAGTAGACGATGTCCTGCAGGTCGACCGGCGCAAAACTCAGTTCGCCCCAGTTCGGCTGCTCCATCGTCTGGAGTTTTTCATACGCTTTCAGTCGGAAATCGAGCATGAACTGCGGTTCCTTGCGCAAGGCTGATGCCCTGCGGATAACATCTTCGTTGAGTCCCTTTTCGAAGGCCTCGTTCTCGATATCTGTTACAAAACCGTATTTGTAGTTTTCGCTCATGCTACGCTCTTTTTCTTTTTTCGGCGTCAAAAATAGAAAAAAATTGATGTTGCTTTTGTAATTCCTATCTATATTTTAGCTATGAATAGCAATAGAGAATCTTTTGCGTCCCGTTTGGGATTTATCCTTATTTCTGCAGGCTGCGCCATTGGCCTTGGTAACGTATGGCGATTTCCCTTCATTACCGGACAGTACGGCGGTGCCGCCTTTGTCATCATCTACCTGTTCTTTTTGCTGATTTTTGGTCTGCCGATCTTGATGGCTGAATTTGCCGTGGGGCGAGCCACTCAGCGTAGCGTGGGCCGTGCTTTTGAACGTTTGGAACCCAAGGGCGCTAAATGGCACTTGGCAAAGTGGCCTATGATTGCGGGTAACTACCTGCTCATGATGTTCTATACCACAGTTTGCGGTTGGATGCTCTACTACTTCTACCGTATGGTGGTGGGGGATTTCTCGAATGTGACGCCTGCGCAAGTCGGTGCCATGTTCGGGGAGACGCTCGCTAGCCCGGCCATTCAGGTGGGCTGGATGGTCGCGACGACGGTTATCGGTTTCGGCATTGTGTCGCTGGGCCTCCAGAAGGGCGTCGAACGCATTACCAAGTGGATGATGTCGTTCTTGTTTGTCATTATGATTGTGCTTGCAATCCGTGCCGTGACGCTCCCCGGTGCCGATGAAGGCCTGCGTTTTTACCTGTTGCCCAATTTCGATAACCTTGTGAAAAATGGTATTGGCGAATCTCTCTTTGCTGCTCTTGGGCAGAGCTTCTTTACGCTGAGCCTTGGTATCGGCGCCATGACCATTTTTGGAAGTTACATCAAGAAAAATCATTCGATTGCAAAAGAGGCTGCCAACATTTGCGCCCTGGATACGGGGGTTGCCTTGCTTGCGGGGCTCATTATTATTCCGAGTTGTTTTGCGTTTGGCCTTGAGCCGAATGCTGGACCGGGACTTATTTTTGTGACCCTTCCGAACGTGTTCTCGCAGATGCCGGCTGGGCGTCTTTGTGGTGCCGCCTTTTTCCTGTTCCTTTCGTTTGCGGCTCTTTCGACCGTGGTGGCGGTGTTCGAAAACATTACGACCTATTGGCGCGATGCCCGTCGCTTTGACCGTAAGGATGTTGTCCGCGTGAATGCGGTGCTTATCGTGCTGCTTTCGCTCCCGTGCGCTCTCGGCTTCAATATGCTTTCGGGTTTTCAGCCCTTTGGCGAAGGTAGCTGTGTACTGGATCTCGAAGACTTCCTCGTTTCCAATACGCTCCTTCCGCTGGGATCGCTTCTGTTTATTGTGTTCTGCACCTACAAGCGTGGCTGGGGCGAAGCAAAATTCTACGCCGAGGTCAACACGGGTAAGGGGTTCAAAATTCCGACCTACAAGATTGTTCGCTTTTATGTCAAGTGGGGCATTCCCGCTGTGATTGCAATCATCTGGCTTCAGGGGTATTTCCAGAAGTTCGCTCCGGATTTGTACAACAAGATTTTCGGCTAGTATAGGTTTCGAAGATATTGAATTTGTAAATTTGGCTTGATATAATTTATAGAAGGTTTATATGAAAATTGCCGTGATCGGTGGTGCGGGCTATATCGGTAGCCATACGATTATTGAACTTTACAAGGCAGGGCACTCGGTTGTCGTTGTCGATAATCTTGTGAACTCCTGCGATGAATCCTTGCGACGTGTTGCCGAAATTGTGGGTCAGAAAATACCCTTTGTCAAGGCGGATGCCCGCGATTATGCGGCGATGGACCGGGTCTTTAAGGAAAACCATTTTGATGCGAGTATTCACTTTGCAGGGCTAAAGGCCGTGGGCGAATCCGTTGCGAAGCCGCTTGAATACTACGAAAACAACATGAACGCCACTTTCGTATTGCTTGACGTGATGCGCAAAAATGGCGTGAAGAATATCATCTTCTCGTCTTCGGCGACGGTCTATGGCGACCCTGCAGAAATTCCCATTACCGAAAAGTGCCCGAAGGGTGCCATCACGAATCCGTATGGACAGACGAAGTCGATGCTTGAACAGGTGATGATGGATGTGCAGAAGGCGGACCCCGAATGGAATGTGGTGCTGCTCCGTTACTTTAACCCGATTGGCGCACATCCGAGTGGACGCATCGGCGAAGATCCGAATGGCATCCCGAATAACCTGATGCCCTACATCTCGCAGACTGCGGTCGGAATCCGCAAGGAACTCGGCGTTTTCGGAAACGACTACGATACTCCCGATGGAACGGGCGTGCGTGACTACATTCACGTTTGCGATTTGGCGGCGGGGCACGTGAGTGCGCTCCAGGCAATCGAACGCAAGTGCGGCCTTGCCATTTACAACCTGGGAACGGGCCACGGTTATTCCGTGCTGGATGTGGTGAAGGCTTTCGAAAAGGTGAACGGCGTCAAGGTGCCTTACAGCATCAAGCCGCGCCGCGCCGGTGATATTGCCACTTGTTACTGTAATCCTGAAAAGGCCTACAAGGAACTTGGCTGGAAAGCTCAGTTCGGTATCGAAGAAATGTGCCGCGACGCCTGGAACTGGCAGAAGAACAACCCGAACGGCTACAAACATTAACCGCGAATTTTTATGCCTGTGAGGTTCGGCCCTTTGCTTCGACAAGCTCAGCACAGGCATAAGCTCAGGGACCTTATCAGCATCCATAGCGGGCATTTCCTGTTATACCGCGCGGATTGTCATGCCCGCGTGGTTCGGCAAGCTCACCAACCTTAGCGGGCTTCTTTTAATTGAACAATTTATTTCTTGTTGATGACTTCAACGGTTAGCTTGTTGAAGCCTATCTTCCCATCTTCGCGGATTTCGAGGGCGGCGCGGAATGTCGTCTCGTTTTTCTTGAACGGTTCAAGTACGGCTGTAAACTTGTTCTTCAGGAGCCCCTCGACTTCTTCGTCGCTGAACTTGCGCTGATAGAAAATTTGCGGAATTCCGTAGCCGCATTGCGGGTTCATGCAAACGTAGGCGGCATGCGTCTCGTTGCCGGAATTTTGCGGCGTGGTGCCGCTGCGGAAACGGAGTTGGTCTCCGCAGATAGGGCAGGGGAGGTTCCTGTGTGCAAATTCGAAAACGGCGCGCCCCTTGTCGTTCCCGGTACCCCACTTGAGGCGTGCGGCGAATTCGGTGCCTTTCTTGCTCTTGAAATCTTGAATGAGCGGTGTTTCGCCGTTGGTGAAAAGTTCGCCAATTTCGGTGGCGGTCAGGGCGTGACCTGCAACGGTCTTGAACAAAGTAAAGTTGCAATCGCCCTCATTTGTCATCCCGGCCGTAGAGCCGGGATCTCTAGTTGCAGTACAGAATATTGCGTTCTTGTTTTCTTCGAGGATTGCGCCGCATAGCGGACACTTGTATTCCGTTTTCTGACCGTGGAACTTGCCGTCGCTTTCGAATTCGAAGTTGATGTTGTAATCCTTGTCGACGGTAAGTTTCGCCGAAAATTCAGTTCCTTTCTTGCTCTTGAATCCGCTGAGCGGTCCTACGTGACCTTCGGCAAGTAAGTTTCGCATTTCGCTGTGAGAAAGCATGCGGCCTGCCAGGGTGTGCCCAATCTTAAATCCGCAATCTGCGTTCTTGCACACGTAGCCCCATGGGGCTACTTCGAGCGCGCCCCCGCACTTGGGGCAGTTGATCGCTTCGGTTACGGTTTCGCGCTCGAACTGGCAACCGTACCGCGCGTGCAAATCGGCAAAGAGCTGCTTCACGTATTCCACAATTCCGTCGCGGAATTCCACCGGCGTAAGCGTTCCCTTTTCCACCTGCGAAAGCTTGTATTCCCATTCGCCGGTCATCTCGGGGGACTTTACCTTTTCGTCCATGAGGCTGATGACTTCGCGGCCTCGGGCGGTACTTACCAGGTAGTTCTTTTGCGCCTCGATAAAGCCGCGCTTCTTGAGGGTCTCGATGATTCCCGCTTGCGTGGCTGGCGTTCCGAGCCCGCGGTCCTTCATGGCTTCGGCGAGTTCTTCGTTTTCAATCTGCTTTCCTGCCGTTTTCATCGCGGCAAGGAGAGTTGCCTCGGTGTAGTACTTGGGCTTGCTCTTCTTTTTCTTTTGCAGCTCGATGCTATCGAAGGGGGAGTGGTCTCCTTCTTTCCATTCGGGGAATGTCTCGACCACGTTCGTGATATCGTCGCCGTCACCCTTGCCTTCAGCTGCGGCTGTTGCGCCACCATCTGTCATTCCGGCCTCCGAGCCGGAATCTCCCTTTTTTTTCTTCTTTCCCTTCGCTTCTTCTTTGACGATGGCGCGGAATCCTAAATCTTCGTTGCGCTTGAGTTTCAATCGGAATAGGTCTGGATCCTTCGACTTCGCTGCCGCTTTGTCGTTCACTTCGGCAGGCTCAGTGAACTTTACTTCTTGACTTCCGGCTTCCGAATTATCGCCTCTCGTTTCTAACACCACCTCCATCTCGTTCCATACGTACGGCTTGAGCCATGCCTGTACAAAACGTTCCTTGGCGAGGTCGTAGATCTTCTGCTCCATTTCGGGGAGCCCGTTCGGCGTTTCACCCGTCGGAATAATGGCAAAGTGGTCCGTTACTTTGCTTGAATTGACAAAGACGAAACTTTCGTTTGCGTCACGCATCACGCCCTTTTGTTCTGGTGTCGCGAGCTTTTGCGCAAGGGCGTAGGCTTCTTGCTGCATCGTGTCGGGCAGGTACTGCGAATCGGTACGCGGATAGGTGAGCAATTTCTTTTCGTACAAGTTCTGTGCGCAGTCCAGAACCTGCTGGGCGCTATACTTGAAACGCTTGTTGCCCTCTTTCTGCAACTCGGTCAGGTCGAAGGGCTTTTGCGGAAACTGCTTCTTTTGCTGCGTGTCAATTTTGACGATGGTGGCTTCGGCGGGAGGGCTGCACCGTGTAACGACTGCATTCGCTTGCGCCTCTTTTTCGAATACAGCAACTTTGAGATTGCTTTGCTCGCCTTGCTCTTTCGCCTCTTTTTTCTCGTCTTTACTCTCGCGTCTGACAAGTTGCGCCTGGAACCCTTTCCACATTCCCAAGACACTATAGTAATACAGTTCCTTGAACTGCTCCACCAGGGCGTCGCGTTCTACAATCAGGTTCAGGGTCGGGGTCTGTACGCGCCCGACAGAAATCATCTTGCCGCGTCCGGCCGTGAGGGTGTAGGCGCGGGTGGCGTTCAGGCCGACCATCCAGTCGGCACGCTGCCGAAGTCTTGCCGCATAGCTCAGGTTCACACGCTGGGTGGCGTCTTCCAGGTTTTTCCAGGCCTTGTCCAGGTCCTTTGCCACGTAGCTGTTCACCCATAGGCGCTTGATCGTCTTTTGCTTGAAGGCGGGGGTATAGTCCAGCACCAGGTCGAAAATCAGGTTACCTTCGCGGCCGGCATCCGCTCCGTTCACAAGAACGTCTGCCTGTTCCATCATCTGGCGCACCACGGCGAGCTGCTTCTTGGTGCTCTCGATTTCCATCAGCCGGAATTTTTCGGGCAAAAGCGGCAGGTTCGAAAGTCTCCAGCCTCCTTCGTACCCGGGGTAGGCGTCCAGCGGCGCAAGCGTAATCAGGTGACCTACGCACCAAGTGATGCAGTGGTTCTTTCCGATTAGGCATCCGTCGCCCTGGGTGAATTTTTCCCCCTCGATGCGCTCGAGCATCGGACGGTAGTGCTGGTTGGCGACAGAGGGCTTTTCTGCAACAAGCAAAATCACGGTTCAAATTCCACTTGTAAAAGTGATTTTTCCCACGCTTCTTTTGCGTCGCGCAATTTTTTCAGGGACTTGTCGTCTGCTCCACTTTGGTCGCGCAGGTCCATCAATTGGCGGTAATCTTCGGCAAGCTTGCCTGCCTTGGGGTATTCGGCGACCAGCAGGTCCAGTTCGCTTAAAATCGCTTCGTCCGAATAGAGCCGGGCGATACCTTCCAGGGTACAGAGCAGATAGTCCTTTTGCCGGTTGTCTTTTTTTGCTTCTTCGGCGTCCCTGAATTCGAGGGGGCGAATCTGGTCCATCCATTTGGCTTCTTCGCTGAAAAGCTCGTTGTCTTCGGCCAGGGCGTCCTTTCGTTTAGAAAGTTCCAGCTGCTTTTTGAGAAAGGGGCGGTAGGACTCCGTATCCAGGTTTAATGCGTTTTTTTCTGCAAAATCCTTCAAATTCTGGAGGTTTCCTTCGGTCGGGTTGTTCAAAAGGCATTCCTTGAGCACAGCGAGCTGGTCTTTTGGAGGAAGTCGCTTGAAATTTTCGCCTTGGGCGCTTGCTGCCTTGATTTTTAGCCAGAAAACGCGCAAAAGAAGAAGAACCATCAGGAGGGTAAATAGCGTTGATAATGACATCTTGGCCTATTATTTAGAAATTTGGCGCCTAAAAAAGAGAAATTGAACGGAAATGTTCCGGCGTTGTTACAAATTGGGGCATCCTGGATCACGCTAAATTGTCTAGGGGGCTTTTTTAACAGAATTTTTCAATTTTGTCGTTTTATAAAGGGCTTAAAAAGGTGTATATTTAGGAACGTATGTTCTTAACCTATCTTTAGGTGTGGAGATTGATTTTATGAAACTGTTTGGTAAAAAAAGAAAGAGCTTTTTCGGAATAGCACTGGGTTGCGCCTCGATGCTTTACGCTGCCGGCGACGAAATGACCCAGTTGGATATCGTTATCCGCGATTTCCAGCCGAACCACCCGGACTTCGAAAACTTTTCTGAAGAATATGCGGGCACCTATGACGGTTACGCCAGTGGCGAATTGGACTATTTGAAAGAGAGAAAGGGCCAGTACAAGAACCTTTACATGGAACCGGGGACCAAGCAGAACTACGTCGGTTACGATATGGCTTGGTACTCCAAGGCGAGTTACCATAAGTCCTGCGGAAACAAGGCGTCTAAGACGGGCGCTCGCGTGGGTCAGGATGGCCTTCCGATGACGATTAACACGTTCTTGCCGACGTACCTGCAGGCGACGTCCACCGCTGCCGTGCTGGAATACGGTGAATGTGAATCTCCCGATTCCAGATTCCCGGGTCTTGTGCAGCGTGGTTTCAAACAGGTGACCGATACTGCAAACGTTCGTGGCTTTGTCTGTAAAGGTGGTGCAACGAACTGGGCGAACGAAGTTTACTACACTCCGGGCATGGTGCAAAGCCACCTGTTGTTCGACGTTCCTGCCGATGGTGGCGACTACGATATGTACGATGGCGTGCATATCCAGAAGGCTCAGGACCTTTGCGATAACGAGTTCTTCCACCAGTGGTTTGCCGACGATGCATCTGTGAACTATCGTATCAACACGACGATGGATATTTACAAGGACGGCGATACCAAGTATTATGTTTACGACTATAACTACAACAACGGTGGTTATTCTCCGCTGGACTCCATCGATCCTACGACAAGGCAGTGGAGTGGCTATAAGTCTTGCGTTAAGGAAGTTCAGACCCATATTCCGGAAGAGCTGAGGGATGAACTTGCCTGTAAGCAGTTTGGCCCCCAGAGCCTTTCCATTTTCTGCCCGCCGTACGAGTACGAATATGCGAATACTCAGGTGGACTATATGAAACAGAATACCTATGGCCTGTGTCAATCTTGGTTGACTAACGGTGGCCCGCGCGCGGTCCAGTCCCTGACGGGAACGGGTAATAGCGCCGCCTGGGATGCCGCACAAAATGGTGGTGCTTTGGGTATGCAGCATTTGCGTAACTATGCGTTCACCATGATGGGTTATGCTAAGTTCAAGTACCGTAAGTCTAACCAAACTCCGAATCCCGAAGTGTTCCAGTTCGCCGGTGACGACGACATGTGGATTTTCGTGGATGGTGTGCTGGCGGTTGACCTGGGTGGTAACCACCTTGCAACGCCGGGTAGCGTGAACATCAAGACTCTTGCCGACAACAACCACGGCTGCCATGAAGGTGAACCTTTGGCGAATTATACGAACTGCCAGGGCGCAGATGCCAATGGCTGGGCCGACAATACTTGGCACCACCTCCACTTCTTCTACGCAGACCGCCAGAGTGATGGTTCCAACATTTACATTCGTACCTCCCTTGCAGAAGTGGCTCCGTCCCGTTACGGTCAGCCGGCTGTGGGTAGCGTGACCGTGACGATGGATGAAAACGGACAGCAGAAGGTGAGCATGAACTTGAACACCTCCCTGGACGAGGCCACTCTCCAGAAGCTGAACGATCCTTCCAATCCGAGCCCTGCCATTCTGGTTATCCGAGAAATTGACAACGGCGATGGCACCACGTCTAAGGTTGTCTATGCTTACTACGTTACGGCTGCGGTCCAGGGTGCAAGCGAAGGTGCCTCGGGTATCCAGTACGACTTTGCTGGTGAACTCCGCGACTTGAACGGTAACGTGATTACGACTGGCATTGTCGCTGCAGACAAGATTGCCTTTAACTTCCCGTACAACGAAGAACTGTTTGGCGAAGGCAAGGTCGACGACAACTACTCTCCGGAATTGTGGCAGCAGTTCGCTTCCTGGAGTACCGAAATGTCCAAGTATGGCTACAAGGTTACCTCCGTTTCCAACAAGGGTGTGGTCGGTCCTCCGAACTCTTTGGAAGACTGGGCCAAGACTCAGTTCATTCCGAATACCAAGATCGCCTCGTTTGTTCTGGATGACGAAATTGACCGTCCGGACTTTACGGCTCAGTCGAACCTCTTGACTCAAAAGGCCAAGGATAACGGCGGTAAGCTGCCGACCGATATGACGGCTGAACTCCAGATTGTGCTTGTCCCGAAGGATTGCGGCGCTGGCCCCGGCTCTTGCGGTAATGGTGGCAACCCGCTTGACCTGAAGGAAGATTACAAGAAGGCCTTCTCGCTTTCGGATGGAAACATGCCCGGTAACGCTTCTGCGTCTATCGTGGGCGGCTTGAACGGTGCTGGCCTCTGCTATGCCGGTGGTAACGGTAAGAAGAGCAGTGTCGAAAGCTGCGCAAGCTTCTCTTATCCGGTTTCTGGTCCGTTCCGCATCAATATCCGCGTGTTCGACCACCTGGGACATTTTGTGAACCAGTACCAGAAGAAGGTTGAAAAGGAAGACCTGCAGAGCGTCTTTGGCACAGGTTCCTCGGAATCCGCTTGCGTGAATCCGCGCTATGGTGAAACGGGTGCTGCATGGGTGACCGCAAAGGTGTATCCTGTGTCGCAGAACGGTCGCCTGCTTGCAACGGGTCCTTACATTTACCAGGTGACCTTCGTTCTCGATGAATATTCTCCGTGCGTGGTGGTGGGCGAAATGCCGCAGAATGGTACGGTGCCGTACACCCGTCAGAACGACACCTACCGCTTCGGATATCGTCGCGCTAAGGCTAAGAAGTAATTCTAGAAAGTATCGAAAAAATCCCGCAGGTATCTAAACCTGCGGGATTTTTTTGATAGGGCTCGTTTGACGCGATAAGAGGGTCCTAAGTCATCCTCGACCAACTCTGGAGCGTAGCGATAGAGGCGGGAGGGGATCCATCAAAAATCTTCTACCTGGATTCCGTCGGTCGTTCCTCCCTCCAGGATGACCGCATCTAGCTACTTCCTACTGTTTACGGCCGATAAGGGCGAAGGGTTCCGCAGAAGTAATCGTGACAGTGAATCTTTCGCCCGGAATAAGCGGTGTTTCGCTGGTGATGGCGACGGGGCGGTAGGCGGCGTTCCGGGCAATGTAGGAGCCCTTGCGGTAGCCGGGCTTTTCGACGACGACGGTTTCGGTGGTTCCTACCCAGCGGGCGTTGTTTTCTGTGGCGATTTTTTGGAAGGCTTCGGCAAGGGCAGCGGAGCGCTCGTGCTTGATGCTGTCGGGAACGGCGCCTTGCATATTAAAGGCGGGGGTATTCGGGCGGGCCACGAAACGGGTAATATTGCAGACTGTCGGGCGGGTCTTTCCGAGGATATCCAAGGTGTCTTGAAAGTCCCGCTCGGTTTCGCCGGGGAATCCGACGATGAAGTCGGTGCTGAGCGTGAATAGCGGAAATCTGCTGCAGAAGGCTTCGGCGAGGTCTACATAGTCCTGGGCAGAATGCTTGCGGTTCATCGTCTTGAGGATTGCTTCGCTTCCGCTCTGCACAGGCAGATGGATGAACTTATAGACGCGCTCGTCCTCGAAGCATTTCAGGAGCGCGTCGGTGTAACGCAACATGTGCCGCGGATTACCCATGCCAAGGCGCATCTTGTAGTTGCCGGGAACTTCTGCTAGAATCTGCTCCACAAGTTCGGCGAGGTTCGTGCCCGTATCGAATCCGTAGCAGCCGCAGTCCTGTCCGGTCAGCTGGATTTCGACGCAACCGTCTGCAACGAGGCTCTTGACCTGTTGCACGATATCTGCGGCAGGGTAGCTGTGCAAGCGGCCTTTCACGAGTCTTGTTGAGCAATAGGCGCAGGCATCGAGGCAACCTTCTTCGATGTTCACGATGCCCACCAGCGACGATTCTCTGAGGGGGGCGTCATTGCGAGCCCCATGAGGGGCGCGGCAATCACTAGCAAACAGTTCCTTTGGATTCGTCTTGTCATCCCCGCCTTGCCAATAGCCACTTGCAGCTTTGCTGCTTAGTGGATATGGTCCTCGGAACGGGGAAACAGGAATCTCCTTTCCTTGTTGCAATAGTTCCTTTAAACTTGTAAATACAGCTTTATCAGTAATCTTCGCGACTTCTTCGCGGAAATCTTTGGGCGCACAGCCCGTAATAAAAAGACTCGCCTCTGGGGCCGTGCTCATAGCTTCGCGTAACAGCTTTAAGGCGCCTGCGTTTCCCTTGACCGTGCAGACGTTTAGCACAAAGGCCGCGGGCTTCTCGGCGACATTGCTACCAGCCGTTTCCTTGGGCATTCCAAAAATGATGCGGTAATCATTCGCAAAAATGCGGGCGATCTTTTCACCGTCGCCAAAGTTCGCTGCGCAACCTTGGCTAATTACGGCAAGTAGCGGCTTTTCGTTGGTATAGACCATCTGCTTACCGGTCGAATTTTTCCAAGGTGATTCCCTGGTAGTAGTGGCTCAGAATTTCCTGGTAACTCTGCCCGGCCTGGGCACGAGCCCGCACTCCCATTTGGCACATGCCCACGCCGTGCCCGAATCCTGTTCCCGTCAGTACCCATTCCTTGCCTTCTTTTTTCACGGTAAAGAATGAGGAGGGGAGGATGGTGCCGGCCTTCTTGAAAAGCCAGCGGGTACGGTCGGTCAGCACATCGAAATGTCCCTTATCCGTTTCAATGCGGAGCGTCATGATGCGTCCGCTTTTAAGCTTGTCTTTCACCTTGATGGATTTGACTTTCTTGAAATCCTTCCCGTTCGCGTTGCTGAAGGTCGCTTTGGCCTCGGTCACGTTCGCCTTAAAAAGTTTTGCGATTTCTTTGTCCGTAAAGCGGCGCTCCCACTTGGTGTAGCTGGATTCGTCGCACCAGGGCTTTCCATTCGGGCGCCTGTCTTCGACTGATTTTAGGTAAGGAAGGTCTGCGCGGTTCCAGGTGGCAAGCGTTTCGGTAATGCCCCCGCAGGTGGAATGGTAGTAGGCGATGATGAATTCTCCGCCGTAGGTCATCACGACGCCTGCGGTCGCCTTGACGGCCGCATCGGTCAAGGGCGTTGCCGATTCGAGTCCCTTGTAGACCTGATCCTTGGTGTCTGCGTAGACGTCGAAGCCGACTGCCTCTCGGCTGTTGAAATGCTTGTATGCGTAGGTGCGAGCGGCCACGGCCTGCGCCTTTAGGGCTTCGATACGGCTGCTGTCGAGTTTTCCGATTTCGTAAGGTACGACTCCACGCAGGTAGTCCTCCACATCGACCGAATTGATGGCGTCCAGCTTGCCGTTTGTGTTGCGGAACAGGATGCTTCCGGGGTAACATGCTCTGCCGAGGGTTTTCGTGTCTGGAGCGACCGCGAGGCAGGCTCCCTCTTCGCTGTTGAATTCGCGTGAAATGTCTTCGGTCGAATTGTCTCCGGTTTCGAACTTGACTTTGTTCTTGGTGGCTGTCACGTGGACGGTTTCGCCCTGGTATTTAAAGTAGAGTTCCTTGACTCCCGTAAAAATCCCTACGCGAAGCGGCCGGTTCAGTTCTTCGGGAATCCGGTGTTCCTTGAATGCCGCCGGCTTGTCTTGATTCGTTTCTTCTGTCATCCTGGAGCCACTGCCGTGGCGACGGGATCCATCAAGAGAATCTTCTCGGACTTGTTTCGGGATCTCCTTTTTAGAAGAATCGGTTGTCCCGGTCGTAGTCGTTTCTATCGGTATAAAACGCATGACCTCCGTACTCTGCACGTCATCGGGTAAGTCAAAATCGTCGTCTGCTATTGCAGCCGAAAATCCGATGAAAAATGCTAGAATAGGTGAAAGTCTGAAATGCATTTTGTTGTTTCTTGAAACGGAGATGCCCGCTCTGTGGCGGGCATGACTTTGAATTTTTTGAGAAGATTTTTATTTCTTCTTCAGTCGCGCCTGCGTTTCCTTTGCCATTTTCTTCAGCTTGGACTGGTTCATGGTGCGGTCGGCAGTCGAAATCTTATCAACGAAAAGATCTCCGTTCAGGTGGTCCGTTTCGTGCTGGATGCAGCGGCCGAAAAGACCGTCGCAGTTGTGGATTTCCTGCGGCTCGCCGTTGATGTCGAAGAAGCGTACGCAAACCTTGTCCGGGCGCATCACGTTGCAGAAAATGTCGGGGACCGAAAGGCAGCCTTCGTCGTAAGGAACGACCTTTGCATCGGGTTCAGCTTCCCATTCGGGGTTGAACATGATGTAGGGGCGCGGTTCCTCTTCGCCAGGAACGGCGGTGTCGATGACGACCAGTCGAATGTTCTTGCCAATCTGTGGGGCGGCAAGTCCACATCCCGGAGCATCGTACATGGTTTCGAGCATGTCCTTTGCAAGTTGACGCAGCTCGGGCGTAATTTCGGTGATGGGTTCGCATTTCTTGCGAAGCACCGGATCACCGTAGGTCTTGATTTCGAGAAGTGCCATGGGCTACTCCTTTAAAGCTTACTTCTTTTCTTCGGTCTTGGCGGCGGCCGGTGCGGCTTCGGCGTTCAGAACGCGGAGAATTGCGGACTTTTCGAATTCAATCAGCGTGGTAGATGCGGTACGGACGGTGATGCTCGTACCTGTTTCGTCGATGTTGGTGACGGTGCCGATAATGCCAGCGGTGGTAATCACCTTGTCGCCCTTCTTGAGCGCCTTGCGCATTTCTTCCATCTTCTTCATTTCCTTGTTCTTCGGACGGATGAAGAAAAGCCACATCACAACAAACAGAAGGATGAGCGGAAGGAAGCTCATGATGCCACCCTGTTGCTGTTCAGGAGCTGCTTCCTGGGCAAATGCGGCGATGGAGGAAAGGGTGATAAGGAGTGCAGAGAGTTTCATAATTTTACCTGTTTGGGGTGAATTGATTTACGGGAGTAAATATAGAAAAAAGAGGGGTGGACTAATGTGTGGTGTGTAATTAGTCATTCCACATTTCACACTCCACATTCCACATTGCGCCTACGGCGCTACACCAGTTTCTTGTCCAGCAGCGGGTAAATGCGGTTGAGTTCCATCAGGTCGAGGATGGTGTCAAAGTCGCCGTGGAAAGACGGTATCGATTCTATCTCGGGGAGTGTGCTTGCGCCTTCAAAGGAAATCGGTGCGTTCAGTAGCTTGCGTTCCAATAGCGGAAGCAGGGTGCGTGTCGTAAGGGTGGCGCCGAACATGGCCCGCTTCGCAACTTTCAAGAGAGACTCCGTCTTGACGGTGAACATGCCGTTCTGGAGAGGCTCGGTGCTTTGCTGCACCGTCTTGATGACGGCGTTCAGCACCATCTGTTCGGTCATCGAAAGAATCTGCGGCGGCATTTTCTTGTAGCGGGCGCGATAGCGGATAGATTCGTACAGCAGGTGCACGACGTTTGCGTTCTTGAGCTGTACCTGATTTCCCAAAATCTTGAGGATGTCCAGATCCTCTAGAATCTGTAGAAGGTTTTCGGTGCTGTCTTTGGAAAGGTTGAAAAGGTTCCGGACTCCGTCGTAAACTTCCGAAAGAGAAAAGCTGCTTTCGGTGTGGCCCGTCGCAGATTTGGAATCCAGAATGTAGAGCAGGCTGGGGAGCGCCTTGATCTTGTCGCTCTTGAGCTTGTTGTCGTCTGCGATTTGAAGACGGCTCGTTAAGAACGAAATAATGGACTTGAACCAGGCGGGTTCTTCTTCGAGTGTCTGGGCTAAATTTTCCGGGGTGATTTCTTGAAGTTCGCAGTCTTCAATGGCCGTCACCGTTTCGGTGCAGGGACTGCTTTTTAAAAGCGAAAGCTCGCCAATCAGGGCTCCGGGACCGTAAGTGTTTTCGCCTCCGTTATGGGTGCTTGTTCCAAGTAATTCTCCGTTACGGACAACGTAAAGATTCTTGCCGATATCCCCTTCGTGAAAGAGAACTTGACCTTCTTCGAGTGTCATAGCACCCCCCGGATATTTGTTTCGTAGCGCAACGCTTTCAGGAAGTAGTGGACGTTTTCCTTGTTGACTTTGTACAGGTCGCCGATGGAATTTTCAATCTCGATTTTCTCGAACCATCCGAGCGAAAGCAGGTTTATCCACAAAGATACGTCTGTTTCGGGGAATTTTTCCTGGATGCGAAAAATCCATTCGGGGCCGTTTTTCGGGGGCTCTTCTTCGAGGGTAGACAGAAATACGAGTATCTTTTTTTGTTTGACGCTTAATTTGTATGGACCGAAGTTGGTTTCGTTTTCGGAATTCTTTTCTTCGCTTTCCAGATAATCCGCGAGAATATGCAACAGTTCCGGATCGACAACCCTGCAGAAAATGCGTTCGCCCTTTTGCGAAAGCTTAATCAGGTGCCTCCGTAAAAGAGACTTCAGGTCTTCTTGAGTCGTCGCTGTCGAAATCTTGGTCAAGAAGCTGAATTCGCGGATAAGTTCGGCCAGGTTGAATTCGGTATCCTTCGGCTTGTGGCTTAGGTATTCGGCGAGGCTCTTGAGCGTGTTCTGCACGCGGGTTTCCACGGTGGCGCGCTTGAGCTGGTGCGTTTTCGCCGAAAGGTTTCGGATAAGCGCCAGTAGCCAGAGCGGGAGTCGCTTGAGTTCCGATTCCATGCAATCTTCGTCGACAATTGTGATGCGCGAATCCTTGCTTGCCGAAAGCTCGTATTTGAAAGGTTCCCTTTCCAGGAGTGCGGCCACGCCGACCAGGTCTCCCGGTCGCATGGTAAATACAACTGAATAGGGGGGAGTCGTTTCGCGGGCGATGAGTTCCCCTTCTTCGAGGATCACGATGCTCCGGTTCTCGCTTTTGGGCGAATAAACGACAAAACCCGCCTTCACGCTTTGGTGCGTGGGCGGGATAATTTGTTGACGCGAGGATTGTTTTGAATTCCCCTTATTCATAGGAATGCAAACGCCTCGATGAAAGGCTAATTAAGCCTGACGTTCGTCGATACGAGCAGCCTTACCGCGGAGGTCGCGCATGTAGTAGATGCGAGACTGGCGAACCTTACCCGGACGGTCGAGCACGATGGAGTCGATGCGGGGGGAGTGGAGCGGGAAAATACGTTCCACGGCCACAGAGCCGCTCATCTTGCGGACGGTAAGAGTTGCAGAAATACCGGAGTTCTTCTTCTGGATCACGACGCCCTTGAACGGCTGGATACGTTCCTTGGTGCCTTCGATCACCTTCACGTTCACGGTGACGGTATCGCCAGCGCGGAGTTCAGGAAGGTCGGTCTTCAAGTTTTCGTTGTGGATTGCTTCAATGTTCAGGGACATTTGTGTACCTCGTTTTTATTTGATGCCAAATTTAGTATCTTCTTCAAGATTTTTAAAGATGTCTGGGCGTCTTTCTTGCGTTCTTTTTAACGATTCTTGGCGCCTCCAGGCTTTAATGTTCGCGTGGTGGCCCGAAAGGAGCACTTCAGGGACCTTTTTTCCTTCAAAAACTTCGGGTCGGGTATAGACCGGCCATCCCAGTACCCCCTGCGCAAAGGAATCGGTTTCGCCGGATTCCTTGTTGCCGAGAGCCCCGTCCAGGAGCCTTACCACGGCATCCGTCACGAGCATGGCAGGGAGTTCACCCCCGCTCACGACAAAGTCGCCGATAGAAATCTCCAAGTCGACCTCGGACTGGCGGATGCGGTCGTCGATTCCCTTGTAGTGCCCGCAGATGAGTACCAGGTGGCTTTCCTTGGAAAGTTCCTTGGCCATCTTGTGAGTGAAGGGGATACCGTCTGCAGTCAGGTAGATGACCTTGCCGCCATCTTCCTTGACTCCCGTGCTGCGAATGGCTTTTGCGAGCGGTTCGGGCCTAAGGACCATTCCCGGTTCGCCGCCGTAGGGCACGTCGTCCACCTGGCCGTAGTCGTTGATGGCAAAGTCGCGCAGGTAGATGGTGTTGAATTCCATCAGTCCCTTGCTCTGGGCGCGTCCCATGATCGATTGCTTCATGGGGGCAAACATTTCGGGGAAAATGGTGATGCAGTCGATTTTCACCTTTCCTCCGGGCACAGGCTCTTTAAATAGTCTGTGCTAAAAATGATGCTCTTGCCATCTTCGTCCACGTCCAAGACACAGTCGTCTATCCAGGGGGCGAGGATCGTCTTTGTGGAAAATTCGCTCTGAAAAGCGGCGTCGAACTGAACGTGAAACGCGTTCACGGTGGGGAGCTCTTCGACTTCGAGCACTTCGCCGATATCTCGACCGTCTTCCAGTTTTACGCGGAACCCCTCCAGATCGTCCAGGTAATATTCACCTTCGGGGGCGGGGAGCCTCTCCGATTCAGGAATCATTACGTCTGCATTTACGAAATGGGTGAGCGATTCCGGCGTGTCGTACCCCTTGAACTTGAGTAACCACAGATTGTTTGCAAGCCTGGAATCTTCCAGAGTCAATTGTACCTGTTCACCATTGGTCTTCTTTAGCATCACATCCTTGAGCTTCTCATGACGCGTGAGGTCGTGAGTGAACGGCATCGCCTTGATGTAGCCCTTGACGCCATGCGTGCGCATGAGCTGACATACGGTGATGTATTCTTGGGATTCAGACATGAAAGACTTAGTGGGGTTTTGAATCAGCGGAAGGTGGTTGCCTTGTTCAAGCGGCTTTTTGTGAGAAAAAAAGCCCCGTGCCAGTTTGTGTTGTCGGCACGAGGATCCTTTTCAAGCGAAAATTATGCTTCGGCAGCGGGTGCTTCTGCAGGAGCTTCTGCGGCGGCAGCGGCTTCAGCAGCGGCGGCTTCCTTGGCGGCCTTTTCAGCTTCGATCTTGGCGAGAGCCTTAGGACCGAGCTTGGCCTTCTTGGCCTTTTCAGCACGCGGAGTAGCGGTCTTGCCTTCGATAGAACGGCCAGCGCGGATTTCGTGGAAGAGATCCATGATGCCGACCTTCTTGAGGAGGCTACGGACGGTGTCGGACGGCTGAGCGCCGACCTGGAGCCACTTGAGCACCTTTTCCTGTTCGAACTTGATTTCAGGAGCCTTGGTGTTCGGGTTGTAGAAACCCACCTGTTCGATAAAGCTATCGTCGCGAGCCTTGCGGGAATCAATCACCACGGCGCGGTAGATGGGGTTGTGACGCTTGCCGAAACGAGCGAGACGGATAACGGTTGCCATTTTAACCTCTTATTTGTTTATCTTCCCGTTTTTCAGGGAAAATGGGGTTTGTTTTATTGTTTTGGGCCAAATATAGCAAAATAACCCTTGTGTGTAAAGGACGGAATGTAAAATTTTTTCCGTTCTTTACATATAAATTAACTGAAATTTAAGGCTTTTTAAGCACGAAAAAAGCCCAAAAACGTCGTTTTTGGGCTAAAATCGGTGATTTTACTGCTTTTTATTCTTTATCCTTGCCTTCGCGGTCTTTATCCGCATGGCAAGGGCAATGGTAGCAGTCTCCCGTTTCGGCGTAGTCCTTGCCGCTCCAGCAGTAGGTGCAGAGCTGGTCTTCGGGGAGGCCGATTGCCTGGATTACGTCGTCGATGCGTTGGAAGGCGAGTGTCGTGAGGTTCAGCTTCTGGCGGATATATTCCACCATGCCCTTGTAGGCTTCGCCATCCGGATCGGTGTACTTCTCGATATCGGCGTTTTCGCCTTCCTGGTCGCGGATGTAGCGACGGGTGATCAGGTCGTATTCGTTCTTGGAACGGGAGAAGTTGATGAACTTGCAGGGGTAAACGAGCGGCGGGCATGCAATGCGCATGTGCGTTTCTTTACAACCAAGCGAATAAAGCTTCAGGGCCTGCTTACCGAGCTGCGTGCCGCGTACAATGGAGTCATCGCAGAACACCAGGCGGCGGTCCTTGATGAGACCCGGAATCGGGATCAGCTTCATGGAAGCCACGCGTTCGCGCTGCTTCTGGTCTTGCGGCATAAAGGAACGAGCCCAGGTCGGCGTGTACTTGACGAACGGGCGTGCGAACTTGATGCCTGCTTCGTGGGCGTAACCGAGGGCGTGAGAAGTTCCGGAGTCAGGAATGCCGCAGGCGGCGTCGGCTTCGGTGGGAGTGCGCTTTGCAAGGGCGGAACCGCAGCGGTAGCGGGTCATTTCCACGTTGCGACCTTCGTAGGTCGAAGCGGGGTAGCCGTAGTAAACCCAGAGGAAGGAGCAAATGGCCATCTTCTTGCCTGGGGCAACGAGCGTCTTGTCGCCGTCCGGTGTGAGTTCGGCGATTTCGCCCGGGCCCATGTCGCGAACGTATTCAAAGCCGAGGTTGTGGAGGGCGCAACTTTCCTGCAGGGCGATCATGGCGCCGTCTTTCTTGCCGAGTACGATCGGTGTGCGGCCCCACTTGTCGCGGCTTGCGTAGAATCTGCCTTTTTCGTCCATCAAAAGGACGGAGCAGCTACCCTTGATTTTTTCTTGGACGTACTTGAGACCGTCGACAATGGAATCCTGCGTGGCAATCAGGGCGGACACCACTTCGGTCGGTCCGACCATTCCGCTGGTCGTGGAGTACTGGAGCTGCATGCAGTTATTCTTGAACAGCTCGTTCTTGATATCTTCGATGTTTGTAATCAGGCCGACCGTCACGATGGCGAACGTGCCGAGCTTGGAGGTCATCACGAGCGGTTGCGGGTCGGTATCCGAAATAACGCCGATGCCCACGTTTCCGGCAAAAGAGGGCAAGTCGTGTTCGAATTTGCTGCGGAACGGGGTGTTCTGGATATTGTGGATAGAACGATGAAAATGACCGTTGGCCTTGAGAACAGCCAAACCGCCACGGTGGGTTCCCAAGTGTGAATGGTAGTCGGTCCCGAAGAAAAGGTCGCTTACGCAATCTTCTTTAGAAACAACACCGCAAAAGCCGCCCATATATACTCCTTGAGTGATTGGGAAATTTTGAACCTAAAGGTAGAAATTTTTGCGCGGGTTATTAAGCCCCCAAAAACATATTTATTCATGTTTTAAGGGACTAATCTTCGTCCAAGACGCAACGGATTGTATATGCATAGGCCTTGTTGGAAGTTTCAACAGAGCTGTTATCATTGTCTACGATAACCAAGCCCCAAGCCTGTTCATCCGATTCAGCATCATCGCTAGACCAGAAGTTAGCTTCAGTGCCCATAGGCTTCTTCGCGCTGATATTATAGTATCCCAAGAAGTCAACATTGAAATTGAGAACCTTATCAGTATTATCAAGGTCTGCAAAGCCACTCTCGGCCACATCGTTAGCAAATTCGCTAAGCGCTTCGAGTTCGTCCTTGGTCGGCAATCTCCAGCCAGCCGGGCATGCTCCTACAACCTTGTCTTTTTCCTCAAGGCTCGTTTCACTAAGATCAACGTCACTTCTCATATCACCGATACCCATTGCAGAGTTCCAAGTATAGTAGCGACCTTCAGCAGCCTCGAAGTTTTCAAAGGGGTCGTCCTCGTAATACAGCACACCGCTTCTAGCATCAAGAGAAATACTTAAAGTATCGCCCGTTGCTTTGTCAATTTCATACACCTTCTTCGGCAGTTTATATTGGAAGGCGAGGTTTTCAGTAAACCAGGTCACCCCGTTAATCTTCTTAAACGCATAGATGTGATTATCTCGAATATCGCAGAACTTCTTTTCTGGATTATAGGCAACCCCACCGCACAGATTAGGATCGGATTCAACACCACAGGTGGTTTTCAGTCCTTCAAGAGTGGCGAAAAACTCCTGCAGCTGTTCTGGTGTATAGTTTTTAGGCGGTTCTCCAATCAAATTACCAAATAAGCTTGCGCTAGAGGACTCTACATCGTTATTTTCTTCTGTAGGAAAAAGAGACTGGCCGATTATATTGTAGGCGGCTTCAAGTCTATCGTCATCTGCATACTTACAGTAGTCCCTGATAGAGTCCGTTACACCATCATGCTTCTTATCGCAATACTGATTCATGGAAAATTCTTCACCGCCGCACTTTTTCGTAATGATGCCAGCCAAGCAGAATTCATCTGTTTTGGTTGCACGGTTGGTTACAACTTCGTAGGTTCCGCTTTTTGTCCTCTTTATTTCAGAGCACAATGGGGCAACAACACCATTATTGCAGAATTCTCTATTAATAGTGTATGTTTTGTCCCCGCACTTGTCGTAGAGCTTGCCAAGCACGCAGAACTGATTGGCTGGATCATAGGGCTGATTGCCGCACATAGCCTTGTAAAGGGTTACCGCAGCTGCATCACCGCACTTCACGGTAACGGAACCTTCACCATTGTCCGTGCTGACGCAGTTTACTCCATCATTACCATTCCAGATGGTGCCGACAAGTTTGTCATCGCAGTACATTTCCATACCGCTTTGGCCATCCTTTTCAACGGTCTTGGCAGTACAGTTTGTTCCATTAGAACCGGCTTCTCCGTTCAGCAGTTTACCGACAGACTTGCTGCCGCAAATCACTTCGTAACCATTTTTGTCTGAAAGTTCCTTGACGGTACAGCTTTCGCCTGCTTTGCCATCCTTACCATTCGTTCCGTTTTCTCCATTGGCTCCTGTAATGCCTTGCTTACCGGTAGCGCCGTTTTTACCATTTAGCAAGACGCCTACAGAGTCACCTCCGCAAAGGACTTTATAGCCAGATCCGTCCTTCAACGACTTGACTTCGCAGCTGGCGCCGTTATCACCGTTAATGCCATTAACTCCATCAATTCCATCGCGTCCGTCTTCGCCGGAGCAAGCGAGGAGTCCAAACATGAGTGCGACACAACCCGCAACAATGAGATTCTTGTATTTCATAGGACAAATTTTACATAATTTCGGGACAATTGTGTCAGAAATATGCTGATTTTCTTATTTCTATTGTGGAAAAAGCGAAAATCCTGTTACCATTTCCCCTAAAAAAGTTTATTTTTTTTGATAGAAGACACAAGTTTGGGAAGAAAATATGAATATGCAGCTCACCTTTGAAGATGTCGCTTCGGCACTTTCGCTTGACTACGAGTGCGTCTTCTTTGTTGATATTGAAACGAATAATTATTCGATGTTCGCTTTCCGTGGTAAGCACCAGAAGCTGGATTTGGTGGATTCCCGTGATTTTTGGGCCGACACCAAAGTCAATATGGCGGCGGTCGTGTATCCGGAAGACAAACAGGCTTTTGGGGAGCATATCAACCGTGAGTCGCTGCTAAAGGCCATTAAGGACGACAAAGTCTTTGATTTCAAGTACCGTCTGTTGGTTGAAGGGGAGCCCGTCTGGTTTCAGATGAAGGCTGTCCAGGCTCGTTCCCAGGGGCGTGAATATTTGATTATCGGCGTGAACAATGTCGATAAGCGTGAACGCGAACGCATTGAACTGGAAAAGAAGGCCGACAAGAGTCAGACGTACGGCCAGATTGTGATGGCGCTTGCGGAACGTTACGACGCCCTTTACATGGTGGATTTGAAGACGGACCATTATGCTCTGTACAAGAGTGAACGCCTGTTCTGCGAACTCAGTGTCGCTTTCGAAGGAGAAGATTTCTTCAACCAGTTGCAGAAAGATGCGATGACCGTCATCTATAAGGAAGATATTCCCCTGATTGCGACCGGATTGGAAAGAGAGAGCCTTTTGAGGGAACTCGATGAACACGGCATGTTCTCCTTGACGTATCGTCTGAATACGTCGACGGGCCCGCAGTATGTGAACCTGGTGGCGGTTTATGCCGACAAAAATCACGTGGTGATCAGCGTGACAAACGTGGATGCCAATGTGCGCCGCGAACAGAAGATTAGGGATGAGTCAACGGCTAACTACGAAAAGGCGCGTCGTGACGACTTGACGGGAATCAAGAATAAGAATGCCTACGGCGAGTTCGAAAAGAAGCTGGACCAGCAAATCCAGTCGGGCGAACCGGTGGAATTTGCCATTGCCATTTGCGACGTGAACGGCCTCAAGACCGTAAACGATACGCAGGGGCACAGGGCGGGCGATGACTATATCAGGGGTGCGTCGAAGCTTGTCTGCGAAACCTTTAAGCATAGCCCCGTATTCCGTGTGGGTGGCGATGAATTTGTTGCGATTCTTCGCGGCTACGATTTTGAAAATCGCGACAGCTTGGAACAGAATTTTGTTAAAATCGTTAAGGATAATTCAGAGCACGACAAGGTTGTTGTGGCTTGCGGAATTTCCGTGTTCGATCAGGCCCATGACAAGAGTGTTTCTGCGGTGTTTGAACGTGCCGATGCCATGATGTACAAGAACAAGATGTCCATGAAGGGCGGACGTGACGAAATCATCAATACGATTATCCGCACCATCGGCGCAAGAACAACAATCTAGTTCCTCAAACGCAAGTCTCGGTCATATCCATACAAGTATGGCTATGACTCTCAACCTTTGCATTTGTCCGAATTAGTTATATTGCGGGTATGACGAATTCCCTAGACTTTATTGGCGATGTTCATGGCCACTGCGATGAACTCCGTGCCTTGCTTGCGAAGCTGGGCTACGTGGAGTCGTCGGGGGCGTTTCGCTATCCGGGCGGTGAACGTTCGGTTGTTTTTCTGGGGGATTATGTGGATCGCGGGCCCAAGGTGCGCGAAACGCTGAACTTGGTGCGCTCCATGCGCGACGCCGGGTCGGCGATCGCCCTGATGGGAAACCACGAATTCAATATGCTTTCGTTCTGGCAGAAGAATGGCGCGGGTGGCGGGCATACCTTGCTCCGTTTTAAGGACGGCTACCTGCGCGAGCATAGCTTTAACAAGGTGGCGATCCATTCGAGGACCGTATCTGACTTTGTGGGGCGCAGGCAGGAATTCGAGGAAGCTCTTGAATTTATAAAGACCCTGCAGTTCTACGTAGAAACGCCTACGTTCAGGGCGCAGCACGCCTGTTTCGATACCGATGCGGTCGAGGCTCTCCGGCGAGAAGGGATCACTTGCTTTGCCGATGGAAATTTTGACGAGTTGATCGCCCGTGCAAACGACGAGGACTTTGAATACGAAGACAGCCTCTTTTGGCCGGTAAGTACCCTTTTGAAAGGCCCCGAAATGGACCTGCCCAAGGGTGCCTATTTTACCGATGCCGAAGGGGTTCGCCGCGTAAAGACGCGTATCGCCTGGTGGGTAGACCCTGCTAGGGCGACTTTTGGACAGCTCAGTTTTCAGCCGGGCGTGTCGATGGATGTCGCGTCCGAGGTGTCGCCGCAGGTGCGTGCCCGGAAATTCTATGGAGAATCCGAACGCCCCGTATTTTTTGGGCATTACTGGCTCACAGGAATCCCGCGACTGATTCGGCACAATGTGTGTTGCCTTGACTTTAGCGTGGCAGGGTACCGCGGTGATGGCCGCCTGGCCGCTTATCGGTTCGACGGAGAACAGAACCTAGATGAAAGAAAGTTTGTTTGGGTCGAGGCTCTCTAGTGTCGTCCTTGAAGGTGACTGTTGCAATCCTTGTCGCATTTCTGCTACTGACGTTTTGGGGCGTTCTTGCCCAGGCGCAAGGTGGGAGCGTCGAGGCGGGGGACCGCTTCTTTAAAAGCTACTTTGTCTGGGTTCTAGGAGTTGTTCCCTTACCGGCGTTTAAGTGCCTCTCCCTGATTGCGGGCGTGAACCTGCTGGCCTCTTTAGCGTTTCGGATGCCCCGTGGATTTAAGTTTGCGGGACTGTGGATGATGCATGTCGCCTTGCTGGTGCTTTTGTTTGGAAGCGTTGCCGGAAGCGAATTCAAGCGGGAATATAATGGATATTCGATGTCGAAATCCGCTTCGACGGAGGCAACGGCTGAAATCCAGTATTTTTCAGTAGACGATAGCTTGGGAATGACACCTGTCAAAATCGATGCGGATTCGTGGCTGTACACGGTTCGCTACCAGGGATATGTGGAAATGTCCGAGGGACGGTTTGTGGCTTTGTACAAGGCCTGTTACGATCCGTTCCACTTTGTTCCGTATGTTTTTATGGCGCTATTCTTGCTGGGCGCCCTGTTCCACTATTCGCTTCGAAAAAGCCGTTTTGGAAAGGGAAACTTGCGCCTCTTTCTGCCCATGGTGATGTTGTGGATCGCTTTTTCACCAACGCACCTCTCGGCAATGGATCGTCCGGAAACGTTGTGGGAGAACTTGTCGGGGGAAACCCCGGTAATGGTCGATAGTGCATTGCGGCCCTTCGATTCCTTTGCCCGTGGATTCTTGGATGACTTGAGCGGTCGAGTCACTTACAAGTGCCAAAAAGACGATTTCTGTGAAGGTCGCCTTGAGGCAACGGATGTCGTTCGGAGCATATTGCTTTCTCCCGATGCGGCGTCGCATTTAGCCCTGTTCAAGGTGCTGCGTGGCGATGTCCTTTCGGCGCTGCATTTGCCGGAGTACAAGCGTTACGTGAGCTATGCCGAACTGAGGGGCGCGCGAACGCTCCTTACGCTTTACGCAAGCCGCAACGATAATCATCCGGCGACGCACGAGATGTCTCGGTTGCTCAGAAATGTTCAAAGGTACGAATCTCTGTCGGAGCGTTCCGCATTTTCTCCGGTTGTTTCGAAAGAAAATCCTTGGCGCCTGTCTGTCGAGGTCTTTTACCATAGGGCAAATCTTGCGCTGTGGGGCTTTGCCCTTGCGCTTATGGCGGGACTCCTTGCGCTGATGAATTTGATTTTTAAATCGCGCAAGCTGGATGTAGCAGCAAATGGATTCTGCATGGGGGCTTCGGCGGTTCTAGGGGCTCTGTTTGCGCTTCGGACCTATGTGAGCGAGCGCCCGCCGTTTGTAAGCTTGTACGAAATCGTGCTGCTGGTCTCGCTCCTGTTGCTCGCCTTTGAATCGGGGGCGTTTTTCTTTTGCAAGAAACGCACCTTTTCCCTGATTGTTCCGGTATCCCTTATGGCGGCAGTTCTCTTGTTCTGTGCGAAGTTTGTACTGGAACCGGGGGATACTTTTCAGGCGATTCCCGCAGTGCTGAATTCGTCTGTTTTCTTGACGCTTCATGTGGTAACGATCGCTATCGGCTTTGCTGGCGTGATTCTTTCGGGGGTGGTGGCGCATCTGGTTCTGTTTCGGGGGAAAAAAGCCCTCCCTTCGAAAGAAAATCCTAAGGGCTCTCCGCTTTATTCGCTGCTTTATGGAACTCTCGTTCTGGGAGGTGTATTTACCGTACTAGGAACGCTTCTGGGGGGAGTTTGGGCGGATTTTGCATGGGGGCGCTTCTGGGGGTTTGACCCTAAGGAAAACGGGGCGCTGTTCGTTATCTTGTGGACCATGCTTTTGTTGCACCTGCGGGCGGGGCGGCTTGTCCAGAATTGGGTGTTTGTCCTGATGAACTGTTTTAACGTAATCGTCACCTTTCTCTGCTGGTTTGGAATTAATTTGCTTGGAGTGGGGCTTCACAGTTACGGATTCGAATCGGTTTCTACGATTTGGCTTTCTTTGTTTGTCGCCATAGACTCGGCTGTTATTGCGATTATTTACGTTGCAAAGCGTCGAACTCCGTCCAAATGAAAAAAAAATTGCTAATTTCCCGCCAAATTGCGGGAATTTCCCATAATTAGAGTGGTCTTGCGCTGTGCGAATTCTGTATTTTATGGGCACCCTGTATAGAATAAAACTGTGCTTTTTGAAGGTTTAAAACGTTTGTGGCCGATGGCGCTTGTCGCCCTTGCCGTAGGAATCGCCTGGTCCCAGAGCGACTCTGTTTCGGTTATATCGGCTGCAGATGCGGAAACTTCTGATCCGGATCCCGCTGAAACTGAGTGGCAGCCGACCTACCAGTATATTTCGCTGCCTCCGTCGGTGACACCCTTGAACGGTCTTTTGCCGTTTGGTGGCGTGGGGGCCTCTCCTAGGCTCATGAGTACGAGCAAGGGACAGGTCTTTAGCCACGATATCGACGTTTCTACCCGTGAAATGGATGTGAGCGAAAAGCGAGTGAATTCGGTTTCTCGCGATACGACGACCTTGTGGACGGCGCATTACCCTGAACTTGCGGACTATGTGTCAGACATGTACAGTATCGGGCAGAAAAGCCTGTGGCTGAACGACCTGGTTGGAAAGGCGAACGACGGCTACGAGACCCCCGAGACCGGTTCGGTATTCGACATTACGATTCCGGTGACCATGCCTGCGTGGATGCGCGACTTTGGCCTGGATAAGCCGAAACTCATGCTCCAGGGTACCATGGATATCCGCTTGAAGGGCTACGGCGAAAAGGACGATGCCGAGGGAAGTACGAATACGAGCCTTTGGCCGAGCCCGACCTTGAACTACACGCCGAACTTCATGGTGAAGGGTAAGATCGGTCCTTATATCACGGTTGAAATCAACAACGTGGAAGAAGGTCTGGGCGCCCGTAACCAGGTGCGCGTGGTTTACGAGGAATCTTACAAGGACGAATTTGAAGACTACATTCTGCAGCGCGTAGAAGCCGGTACCACGAACCTTGCGCTTACCGGTACGGAACTGACGGGTTATTCCGAGAACCACCAGGGCCTGTTCGGTATCAAGGCGGACTGGAAACTGGGCGACTGGAGGCTTACCACCATTGCTTCTCAGGACGGTGGCGACCAGGAAGAATATAGCCTTAAGGCAAGTGAGTCAACGACGGAATTCCAGGTCCTCGACAAGCAGTTTGTCGCCTACCGCTACTATTTCTTGAACCTGGATGCTAGGAATACCTATATCAGGGAAGTTTCGGAGTCGGGCAGGAAGTCTTCGACCTACAACGCAACGAACCTGCAACTTTACAAGCGCGGTGCCACCAATGCGAAAAACGGTGTCGTCGACAGCGTGTATGTGAAATATGTGACGCCTAGCGGGAAAAAGGTGGTGAAGAGGGTGGAAAGAATGGCCGCCCTCCAGTCGGGTGAAGATTTCACATACGACGAAAAGATGGGTATTGTTAAGGTGAACGGCGTGAACCGTAACACCTTGCTCGCGGCTAGCTGGAGCGAAGCTCGCGATGGTAAGTCTTCTGTGACGAAAGGCGATACGATTATCCTTATCCAGTGGGACGCGACTCTTTCGGAACTGGAAGATATCGACAAGTTGATGCTCCGTAACGTGTACTCGATCGGAATTTCGGATGCCAGTGCTTCGAGTTTTGTGCTGCGCATGAAAAGCAAGTCGGGCATTTCGGGCGACCACCTCAAGAAACTTGGCCTTGTCGACGAATCCACGGGTACTCCGCTGGTGAATGACGCTACCATATTCAAGAAGGACAATTCGGGTAGCTATACGGGTGAAATGTGGCTTCCTTGCCGGTCGTATAAGGATTCCGTATATTCCGGTAAGAAAAATCCGAAAGAACTTGCAAAACAGAACTGCTTGGAACCCTTGCGTAACGTGGATTCCAGCGCTGCGATGGCTCAGCTTTATTCGCTCCCTGTCTATAACCTTTCCCGCTATACGAACCGCTTCTATTTTGAAACGGTCGGAAAGCGCCGTAGCTCGACCTTGAGCGTGCGCGACCCGAGCTCCAGTTATTCTGTTAGCGGTAGTTCCTGTATGGATATTTCGCCGGGTACCGAAAAGGTGACGGCGGGGTCTACGACGCTCATCCGTGGCACCGACTACGAAGTCAACTACGAACTGGGTCAGATTGAACTTTTGAGCGAACGCGCCCTTGACCCCAACAAGGAAATCAAGGTCACCTACGAATGCGAACCGCTTTTTGAAATCGACAACAAGTTGTTGCTTGGTGCCCGTGCGGAACTTCCGTTGGATCTGTATGGCATGGGTGCGGGGTCTGTGTTCGGTATTACCGCCCTTTACAAGAGCCAGAGTACGACTGCCAAAACTCCGACGCTCGGTAACGAACCTTACTCCAGCGTTCTTTGGGGCATGAACCTCCGCTTGCAGGATACGGTTCCCGCCCTTACCGAACTGGTGAACCTGATTCCGGGTATCAATACGACGGCTCAGTCTTCTTGGCGTTTCGAGGCGGAATTTGCGGCGAGCCGTCACAATGCGAATACGAGTGACGAACAGTCGGCGTTGGTGGAAGACTTCGAAGCGACGACTTCTGGACTTGTCTATCCGCTTTCGAGGCTTTCGTGGTACAATGCGTCTCCTCCCGGTGGCGTGGATTCGGCGGCCTCGACTTATATCAAGAACCAGGATTACCAGCACCAGGGTGAATTCGTTTGGCACAGTAACAGTACCGAACTGTACAAGAATATCTATACGCCGGTCGGAAATTCCGATGTGGACAATCAGCACCTGACGGTCCTTAAGATGTCCTTGCGGGCAAACGACAACCTTACGGGTAATTCTTGGGGCGGCATTATGCGCCCGAACAGCAGTTACTATCAGGACCTGAGCGATATGAAGTATATCGAGGTGGTGGCTCGCGGAAACGTGGGTTCGCTCTACCTTGACCTAGGCTTGATCAGTGAAGACCTTGCGATTAACGGTTTTGCGCCGAACGGTGAATATAACGGTGAAAACGATCTGGGGACGACGACCGCCTTGCATGACAAGGGCCTTGACGGCGTC
Source organism: uncultured Fibrobacter sp. (assembly GCF_947166265.1). Taxonomy (NCBI): domain Bacteria; kingdom Pseudomonadati; phylum Fibrobacterota; class Fibrobacteria; order Fibrobacterales; family Fibrobacteraceae; genus Fibrobacter; species uncultured Fibrobacter sp. The sequence continues at coordinate 56,423 of NZ_CAMVDO010000016.1, forward strand.
ACGGGTTCCGATGAAGCACGACTGGAATGGCATTGCTCGGGACTGGAATGTAAGTCGAAACCCTATACCTCTACCATGAATACCGATGCCTCGACGCGCGATATCGCTCTCGATGACTTTGACGAGGACCTGGACGACGAAAGTGACCCGCCGCGTGCCATCAACGGAACCGAAAAGAACTCGGGTGAACGAGCTTTCGATACCGAAGATATCAACAAGAACGGCTCCCTGGATACCGACATCAACTTTGTGCGTTACCGGATCGACTTGTCCGATACGACGGCTCAATTTGAAAAGCTGCGCAACGGTTGGCGCAAGTGGCGCATTTACCTGAACCAGTACGATACGATTGTCTCGCCGAGCGGAAGCGATTACCTGACGATTCTGTCGGAAGCGCAGTTCAGCAGGCTCTGGCTGGGTAAGCTGAATAACGGTGTCGCCGAGGCGAAGGTGCAGATTGTGAACCTCGCGGTGGTCGGAAACGCCTGGGAAGAAACGACTGTTGCGGACTTGTACCAAACCTCTTCGACGGAACATTCGCAGGTCGTGGAAGTGAACGGTGTCGAAACGATCGTGACGGAATCGGTGGTGGCAAAGGACACAACCTACGTGAGTGTTTCGACCATCAACAACCGCGAAGATGCCGGAACGTACCACAAGTCTCCGAATACGCGTACGGAACGCGACTCCGATTCCAACGCCCCGCTCAAGGAAACGGCCCTTAAGCTTGATTTCCGCAACATGAGTCCTGGGCAGGAAGTGGGGGTCACCCGTATTTTTGATACCGACATGAAGGATTTCTCGAGCTACCGTTCCCTCAAGATGGAAATCCATTACGAAGATAGCTCCAAGGCGAAAACGGCTCCGATTCGTTTCGCGATTCAGTTCGGTGAAGGTTCGCTCGAAGGCTCTAGCGACTATTACGAATGGAGCTTCCGCCCGGTGAAGGTGACGCGCAAGAATGGCGAACGCCTGCAGGACTGCCACGAACGTAACTGGCTTGCAAACGCCTTCTCGATGGACGTTTCCGATTTTACGGACTTGAAGCGTGGACGTCATCCGCCTTACCTGAATGCCGTCGAAAAGGACTTGGGTGGCGAACGCGACGAAAAGCTTCGCCTGGTGGGTAACCCCTCCGTGACAAGCATCGACTGGATGCGCTTTGTGATTATTGCCGACTCGAACGCCTCTCCGGATGATCTTAAGGGTACCTTCTGGCTCGATGACCTGCGCCTTTCGGACATGGATACCGAATGGGGATACGCCGCCCGTACGGGTGCCCAGGTGAACTTTGCCGACTTCATTTCGTTGTCGGGAACGGTGCGCTATCAGGACGGCGACTTCGCGACTCTTTCGACTTCGAACGGATCTCCCAAGCCGAAGACATCTGTGGCGGCCTCTCAGTTGGATGTGGCGAGCGACTTCACCATGAACTTGAACAAGTTCCTAAACGATAGCTCGGGTTACCATATTCCGTTCTCTTTGGGTTACCACACGACAACCAAGCGCCCCTACATGAAGCCCACCGACGACCTGATGCTTGAGCACAGCAGCTTTGTGGACTTGACGGGAGACATGTTCCAGAACCAGCTTCCGGTGGAATCTCAAAAGGAAGAACAGAAATTGCGCGACAAGGCGGAATCGAAGGGCTATCAGTCCTACGTGCGCGACCGCTCGATTGGCATTAGTTACCGCAAGGATTACCATGCCTGCGATTCCAAGCTGGGCGAGGTGATGTCGCAGATTTTCTTGGACCGTCCGGCATTCAGCTATTCGTACAATGAATCCGAGGGGCGTTCGACGACTTCGGCGGATTCGACGTATTCTTACCATACGGTGATTGAATATAAGTTGGGTACGTTCAGCATGTTTAAGTTCCGTCCGATGGAAAGCCTCGACCAGTTCGACTGGCTAAAGCCCCTTTCCAAGACAGAATTCGAGCCCTGGCCGCAGACTTTCGACGTTACGATCTTTGACTTGAACTACGTCCGCTATGTCAACCAGAGCCGTGACCCGGATTACGTGGAACCGCAGGTGGACAAGATTGTGACCTATACGACGGAATTGAACCACAAGCTGAATATGCGTTGGAACATTCTTTCGTTCCTTACGACCAGCTATTCTTTGAACGTGCGTCGTGATATGTACGGTGGTGGCGACCGCGAAGCTTTCGTGAAAAAGAATTTCTTTACCTCGCGCGATGGAGGCCTTTTTGCTAGCGATTACATCTTTGACTTTGACCATACGGACCGCCGTGTGTATGTGTCGGGCGATAGCGTTGTCGCGATTCCCTACGATACGATTCCGAGGATTAAGGAAAACGGCGATACGTTTGCCATTGATATGCAGAACCCGGATTCCTACGAAATCAAGTACGATTCTACGGTGTTCTACAAGGTCGATAGCGTGGGTACTAGGGAATACGGTCGTGCCTACGGTATTCTCCGCAACGAACGTGCCCGTTCGCAGCAGTTCAAGATTGGCTTTAACCCGCGCCTGATTCCGTTCCTTCCGTTCAGTGCGAATTTCAGTTCCGACTTTAACCAGCAAAAAACGATTCCGAACGATTTCGACTTCAAGGACGAGACGATGATCGAGAAGAATTACTGGACAATTTCGCAGACGAACCGTTTCGAATTTTCTCCGACGCTAAAGGTGCTTGACCTCGCCAGAAGTTTCGGTAAGGAAAACCCGGTGGCGGGTGCCTTTGACAAGGTGAAGTGGCGTGAAGTGCGTTTTAACTGGACGGCTAGCACCAATACGGTGGGCGAAAACTTTACCCTCTCGCAACTTTACGAAGAACAGGGCGTGACACCGTTCCAGTACTATCTGTACGGCCTGGGTCTTGGTAACGGCTATAAGAACCGCGGCTTCTACAACATTGTGACTGGCGACATGGGGCTTGACCATCGCGATGATTTCAGGCATTTTGCCCAGTACCGTAACACCCATGTGGATACTCTTGTTTACCAGGGCAATTTCCGGCATTCCGTGTCGCGCCAGTTCCAGGTGGGTTCTGGCATTACGCTCCCGATTTGGGATATCGGCGTTACCGGTGACTTGCAGTGGAAAGAAGATTTCTCGCAGTCCAGGGAATATCCGCTGTATCTCGATACGACGACTGTGTGGCCGAAGATTGGCGTCGGCGTGACGGTTCCCAACTTTGCACAACGTGTCTCTATTTTGAACGGGTTCCGCAGCGTATCGACCTTCCATCGCTTTGACTACTCCTATACGACGACGGTGCATCCGTTCCAGAGCGCAGAAGATTCCTGGGCCATGAGCATCAATTTCAATCCGCTTGTCCGTATCACGTTCTTGCTGCAGAACAACATGCGAATCGAGAACAGCGTACGCTTGAAGATTGACGATACGGATCGCCGCCCGAAAGAAGAAGTCATTAGCGTAACCTCTTGGCCGGATACTCTTGGCGATGGTCGCGACACTTCGGATTACTTCTGGGAAATTCCGTGGATTCACACCTCGCTGTACAATGACTTCATGTTCAACATCGGTGACGACTTTACGATTACCTATCCGCTCAAGCTTGACAAGGCGGTGAAGTTCTTCAAGTGGTTCTTCAAGTTCAAGAATTCGATTGACCTGAAGTTTACGGCGGGTTACGACTACAAGAAGACGATCCGTAAGGAATACAAGCCGGTGGAAGGCTACAACAAATGGAATAAGGATAGCGGAACCGACGGTATCTTTAAGCAGTGGAGCTTTGACGACGGCCTGTATAGCGATATGCCGGATAGGGTCTACAACCCCGAGCTGGAACTAGTCGATCGCACGATTCCGTCGCGTACGCATGAATGGTTTGTGCGCCCGAGTGCAGGGTATCAGTTCAACAAGATTGCCTCGATGAGTAGCTATATCGAATACCGTCAGATTCACGAAAAGCTGGATGACGAAACTCCGCACCTGAGGCAGATTCTACAATTTGAAATTGCGTTGATGCTGAGATTTAACTAAGGATAATTCGGAGCTCGAATTTCGGAGTTCGGAATTATAAAGGTGTCATCCTGAGCGAAGTTCACCAACCTGATTAAGGTCCCTGAGCCTGCCGAAGGGCCAAATCGTTGATGTGAACGAAGTCGAAGGATCTAGGAATAGAGTTTAGTCGGTAGAATTTAGAAGAATAATCTAAATTCTAACTTCTGAAAGATGAGATTTGCAGAATGTCAAAGAAACGTGTAGCAGTGGGTATGAGTGGCGGGGTAGACTCGTCGGTGGCGGCGCTTTTGCTCTTGGAGCAGGGTTATGACGTCTTTGGCGTGACGCTTTGCGTTTTGCCGCCCCTTTCTTTGGACTACGATCCGGAAGGCGACGAGAGCGTTATACGTGCCCGTGCCGTTGCCAAGCGACTTGGAATCGAACATTACGTGGCGGTTTGCGACGACGCCTTTACCGAAAGGGTGCTGAAACGTTGCCACGAGGATTTTGCAAATGCGCGGACGCCGAACCCGTGCTGCTACTGTAACCGGTACGTGAAATTCGGCTGGATGATGAACTTTGCCATGGAGCATGGCGCCGACTTCCTGTCGACGGGGCACTATGTGAATGTTAAGGAGGTCGGCGGCATCCGCAGACTTTTCCGCGGAAAGGACCACGCAAAGGACCAGAGCTACTTTCTGTTCGGTGTTCCCGATGAAGCCATGGCGCGCGTGATGACCCCGCTAGGGGGCATGGAAAAGCCCGAAGTGCGGGCTTTGGCTTCGAAACACGGTTTCGAAAACGCGAGCGCAAGCGACAGTCAGGACATCTGCTTTGATATTTACGGAAGCGACTACACGAATTACTTGCAGGATAAATTCGGCTGCATGACGCGCCCAGGAAACTTCGTGACCGCCGAGGGAAAAATCCTGAAAAGTCACGAAGGTTACCACCGTTACACGGTGGGGCAACGCAAGGGGCTTGGCGTTGCGCTGGGCGTCCCCGCCTTTGTGCAAAGCGTCGATCCTGCAACGGGGAATGTCCTGGTGACGGCCGACAAGTCGGCCGTCTCTGCTGCAGAAGTCCGCATCGAAAACTGCGTGTGGCACGGAATCAACCCGGTAACGGGGGCTGCATATTCTGCAGGCGATACCATTGAATGTGAAGGCATGGTCCGTTACCGCCAGCGTACGGTGAAATGTATCGTGAAAATTCTGGAAGGTGGCTCTGCGCTTGCGCAATTTGAACAGCCCCTATTTGCAGTGACTCCCGGCCAGTGCGCCGTCTTTTACGATGGCGACATGGTTCTCGGCGGCGGCTGGATCCGAAGATAAAAAAGAAAACCCGCTGAATGAATCAGCGGGCTCTCAGTGCGGATGAAAGGACTTGAACCTTCATGCCCTTGCAGGCACTAGAACCTGAATCTAGCGTGTCTACCAGTTCCACCACATCCGCGTGGGGTAAGCCAAATTTTGAAATTTTTTGCGATTTTGTCAAGGGTTATTTAGAAAAAAACTCTAAAATCCATTCGCTATGCTTACTTTTCCAGTAGTTCCAGTCATGTTCGCCTTGCGGATCGAACTTTAAGTCGCAAGAAGAGCCTATGTTTTGACAGAATTCCTGAATCCAGGGGACGGTCTTGTCGGAGGGGTAGAGCCGGTCGGAACCCCCTTGGATAAAGCGCCATTTCCCGTTTTTCAGTACGGGTTGTGCTGCAACCTGAGCGGCGGGTCCGAGGGATGCCCCGTAGGAACTGATGAGGATTCTGTTCAGGATTCTGCGCTTGCCCCACATGGAATAGGCGATTACGCCAAGGGACCCGTCTGAAATACCGACTAGCGAAACTTCGTCAATGTCTTTCTTGATGCGTTTGGCCAGGTTGTCGAGGGCTTCGTCGACGGATTGAATGGTAGTGGGTTCTACCCAGTGGTTCTGCTTGCAGGCCGATGCGCTGACTACGGTGTATTTCGGGAGCATCTTGGACATGTCGCTGCCGGCAACGAGCCCTTTCTGGCAGTTGTTGCTTGTCATGCCACCGTGAAACCAGACGACGGTTCCCGCTGTAGTCTTGTTGCCGGGAATGCGCCACACTCCGACCGGCATGTCGGGCGTCGAGGCGACCGGAAACATGATGGAGGCATTTTCGAGTCGCGGGAATTTCTTGGTGTACAAAGTGTCGGTCGGTGCCTGCGCAAAGGCAAACGCTGCACAGAAAAACAAGAAGTGAAAAAACATATCTGCTACCCTAAGTCCTCTTCCTAGATCCTTCGACTTCGGCCCTTCGGCAGGCTCAGGGACCTTACTCGGTTAGCGAGCCCGCGAAGCGTGAGCTTAAGCCTGTGCTGAGCACTGTCGAAGCAAACCATGCTCAGGATGACGCTCTCCTCTTTGGATCCCCTCCCTCCTCTATCGCTATGCTCCAGAGTCGGTCGAGGATGACATCTCCTAATCACTAGCCACGGTCTACTTCCTCTTTTTCACGACCCACAGGATGAAAAGCACTAGGGAGGCGAGTACCATGGCAAGCACGATGGCGCATCCGATAAATCCGTAGTACACCTGGTAATCCATGACAAGCGTGTCAAAGTCCATTTCACCGTCTGTCGAGGCGATGCTGTGGACGACGAAGTTCTTCTCGTCGATTCGGCTTGCCGAAATTTCGAGGGGAATGTCGCCTGCGTTTATCGCTGCGAAACTGAACCAGTCCGACATGTCGTCGAGCATTTCCTTGGAGGCGTAAAGGACAAACGTCGCCTGGTCGTCACCGTTTATCTGGAACGTAGTCTTGTCGAAAAAGGGAATGTTGCTTCCGCCGAAAATGCTTGGGATAGCCGCATGCGAAATCGTTCCGTAGAACAGATGCTCCTCTTGCAGGAGTCCCCTGATTGCCGGCATCATATACGAAATGAGCCATGTCGCAAGGAACATGAACAGCAGGGAAAAGTTCAACAGGGCAGGTTTTCTGGAGGTAAAGAAGCGCATGAGTTCCTTATTGCTTGGAGCGGAAAATAAAGAAGAAGGTGGAAAGCATCAGGACGAGAGTCAAGAAGTAGAAGGCCATCGGGATTTTGGACTTGAGCGACATTTCGTCGATACTTTGGCTCTGAAAAAATTGGATAAGGTCCTCGCTGTACATGATCGCCATCTCATTGTTGAAACGGTTCCAGGCGAGCGCCTGTTCTTCGTTTTCTTGCATAAGCGAGAACAGGGAATTCTTGAATGTTTCGGGGAGGGCGCCTACGATGCTGTCGCCGAGACTTGCTGCACCAATCAGATAGCCGGCACGTGCCGAGTCGAGAATTTCGTGAATGGAAATTTGAATGTTTGTAGGGAGGTTCGTTGTCTGGTGCTTGAGAACTTGTAACTTTTCCTGCCACTGTTTTCGGCTTTCCGTATAGCGGCGCATGCTTGAAACCTTGGCGAGGACTTCGCGTTCGAACCGTTCGACGGCGGAATGCGGCGGGGCCTTGATGCCTATATGGTTGATTTCGTCCATTTCTCGAGAAAAGGCGACGGCGGTTTCTCGGAGGGTCATGGTCTGCGCCTGTATAAAGACGGTATCTACCCCGAAGCCGATGCGTACGCGTTCCATGCCGCGCATGGCGTACGATTCCTGCAGCTGGTAGTCCGACAGCGTCTTGATGTAGCGGGAGTACATGAAAATTTGCGGTTTCTGCGAAAAGTAGAAGAGAACGGTAAGTCCGACTGCAACCGCTAAAACGACCCACGCCCAGGGGGAGCGGATTCTTGCGTTAAAGGTATCGGCAATCGATTTGTTCTTTAACTCTGCCACAACTAGAAATTACCTTTTTTCTACTTTACTGGGTATGCGGACGATTCGTTTTTTACCCTTTTTTGGCCTTGTTGTGGCATTTTTGATGTCTGTTCTTGGCTGTACCGTGGAACGCGCCCAAGAAACGGTGCTTGCTGAGCATGCGAACGGGGCGAAAAAGACCTCGATCTGGGTGTATCCCGACGGTGAAATCCTGAAAAGGAACGAATGGTACACGGACGGAATCAAGGAACTGGAAATTCCCTACAAGGACGGCGTGCCGCACGGGGATTTTAAGCGTTGGACGGGCTTTGGCGACGTGGCTCTGCTCGGGCACTACAAGAAGGGGCTCAGGGACGGAAAGTGGACTTCGCTCTATAGTGACAAGAAGGTGGAAGCGTACCGCTATTACGAAAACGATCATCCGGTGGGTGACTGGGAAGGCTGGCACTTTAACCGTGCAAGGGCATTCGAGGAGCATTACGATGACGATGGATTTGCGATAGGCATCTGGAAAAAGTGGTACGATAACGGGGCTTTGCAACAAGAAGGAAATTGCCACGCCAAGTGGGAACCCAAGCGAGAGATTGTTTCTGCTTCGGGGCGTGAGGCGGCCAAAGGCGCTACGGAAGGTGACGCAGCGCTCGATTCGAGCTACTTGAGGCGTTATACGAAGGACTGCCTTTTGCTAGAAGAATTCACCTGCCAAAAGGGACGGCTTGAGGGGCCGTTCTCGCTGTATTACGAAAGCTACGGTGAAACGGTGGATTCGGCGAATTGCGGTACCGGGCGCATTCGTGTGCAGGGGGTGCTCGGCAGGGGCGCTTCTGGTAAGGATAGTGCGCTGATTGGAACGGTGACCTACTTTAGGGCCGACGGCACCCGCATGAAACAGGAACACTGGAACAAGGACGGTAAGCGGGATTCCGTATGGCGCTGGTTCGATGAACAGGGAATCGTTGTGCGCGAAGTGGACTTGAATGTCGACAGGGTGATTTATGGCGCCTGCGAAGGAGACTTGTCCAAGTTCTGTGCGGAAACTTCGTATGTGGGAGAAATTGGCGGAATTCTTGACAGTAGCAATCTGGCGCAGAGCGTGAATTTTGAACATAGCGTAGGAAAGTTCCCGGCAACGATTCGCTATTTTAAGCCGGGGCGGCTGTTACTTTACGAGGAATATTGGAAGGACGGACAGATTGCGGAAAGCCGCAGCTTTTTTCCGGACAGTATGGGAGGACGCCTTGCAAGTGAAACTTTCTGGAAAGACGGTAAGCGCAACGGAATCATGCGTAACTGGTATAGGAGCGGGGTTCTCCGTGACAGTCTCACCTTCGTGAATGGGGAGCGCGTGGGCGAACAGTTCAGCTTTGATAGCACCGGCAAGCTTACGATACATAAAACAGAGGCAGGCAAGAACCGACCCGTGATTATGCATTTGCTCGGCGAACAAGCTCCCTAACCTGTAATAAGGTCCCTGAGTGGTATACTGAGCTTGTCGAAGTGCCTGCCGAAGGGCTATCGGTACATGTAGCTTGTTCCGTTGGGGAACTTGAGTTCCTGCATTCCTGCCGTATTCACCTGACTGACAGATTGCACTTCGCCACCGTAGAAAATGTACTTGCCCTGGTATGTCGGCTTGAATGCCGCCTTGTCGGAGCCGTAGTAACTACTGTTGTTGAATGTCTGGGAGGCACAGCCGGGAGTATCTGTCGAGAAGTCGCCGAATGCAAGAAGTACGCCACCGGTAATGGAGAATCCGTCATCGGTATCGATAAGGCCTCCTGCAAAGTTATAGCCGCCGCAGTTTCCACCCTGCTGTCCGCCAGGGCCCCAGCCCATGCCCATGCCCATACCCATTCCCATGCCCATGCCGCCCTGGTTTTCGTAGCTCTGGCCAGTGATTTCGAGAATCAGTACGCCGTCGGTCATCGTTGCGGTGCCGTTTGCGTCTAGCACATCGATCATGTCGCCTTTGGCGCTGATGTAGTGATAGCCTCCGCTAATGGTGATATAGCCGCTACTTTCGCTGAACATGGACATAGCGCTATTGTTGTTCTTGGGGCCACCGCCACCGTTCCAACCGTCGTTAGAGGCGAATACGGAGGTCACGCCCCCTTCGGCGAAAATCTTGTAGGCTTCGAAGCCTTCGAAGGCCGTGACGACGTTGATGGTGGAACCTCTCAGGTACAGGGCGGAATCCGCATGAATTCCTTTTTTCTTTGTAGAGATGGTGACGTCGCCGCCGTTCATATAGACTTGCCAGTTGGTGCGCAGGGCGGAAGAATCCGATTTTACGTCGATGGTGCCGCCGTTGACGTAGAGGAACTTTTCGGCAGAGATACCCTTGTTGGGCGATTCGATCTTGATGGTCGAGGGCTCGGTGGAATCGCTGATGTCAATGTAGTTTGCCGCCTTGATGCCGCTCTTGTGCCCCTTGATGGTAAGGTTGCCACCTGAAATTTTCACGAAGCCCTTGTTTGCCACGGTGTCCTTGAAACTTCCGTCGGGATTTTCTTCGCATTCGTCGCTCTTGAGGCCGTTGCCATTGCTTGCGGTGATGTTCAGCGTACCGCCCGAAATGTGGAGGCTGCCCTTGCCCCTGATGCCGTCATCGGCTGCAACCACGGTGATGTCGCCGTTCTTGATTTTAAGGTCGTTGCTGGACTGGATGCCGTTCTTGAACTTGCCATTCACGGTCAGCTTGCCTGCGCCCTTGATGTTCAAGTCGTCCCTGGAGTAGATGGCCGCTTTCGCGGTATCCTGCGAACCGTTGACCTTGGTGAACACGTGATTGCCGTAGCCGTCTTCAACGACGTTGGTGGTGCCCTTGACGAGGTGGAGAACCGCCTTGTCGGCGTTTTTCACGAGGATAGGGGCGTTGGAACTTTTCAGGGTCGCGTTGTAGAGGTAGATACCGGTGTTGCCTTCGTTGTCGGCACCTGGAGTATTCACGACCACCTGGAAGTCGGAGGATTCGCCCGTTACATAGTAGGCGCCCGGGCAAGTAATTGTGGCGACTTTGTCTGCAACCTCGATGCAACCGTTGTTGTTTTCGACGGAGGCCGATGTCCCTGCGAGTTTCAAAAGGATCTGCGAACCGTCTAGGGTTCTGGAATCTTCGTTGTCGTTTTCGTCGTCGCCGGAATCGTTGCCCGGATTCTGGTTGGGAGGATTGTCGTCGCCAGGTACAGCGCTACTGGAACTGTAAAATTCATTGCCCCCTAGTTCGCCACCGGGAATCCCGTTGCTCGAGCTGGAAAGTACGGAGTCGGGAGTTGGGTTACCGGGGTTTTCGTTGCCCGGATTCTGATTGCCCGGATTTTCATTGCCGGGATTGTCTGTTCCTGGAATGTCGTTGCCTGTAGGATTTTCCATAGAAATGGGTTCTTCGTTATTGGATACTGCATTAGAACCGTTGTCGTCTGAACAGGCCATGAGGCCCAGGGCGACCGATGCCGCAATCACTGGCAACTTCATCAATTTCATTGTACACTCCTTTTTCTTGCAATATAGACCAAATCCCAGGTGTAGGCTATGTTTCAATAATAGTTTCCGTTGCTGTAATAAACAATAAAGGTAAATTTCTTTTTGTGTAAGAGGCGTGTAAACGAAAGTGTCATTTCGCACTTGGTGCGGAATCTCCTGTTTAATTTGAAAAAAATTATATTTCGGTTTGAAGTATTTTTGGGAGAAATGAAGGTTGATATGAAAAGATTTCTTACCGCATTCTGTATGGTTGTGCTTCTTGTGGCGTGTGGAGACGAAGGATCTTCGACGGAAAGCTCGCAAGAAAAGCAAGAAAATGAACCGGTTGCTTTTGAGTATGGTACATTGACGGACTCCCGCGACGGCAATCAGTATAGGACGATTCGAATAGGTTCCCAGAACTGGATGGCCGAGAACCTGAGATATGCGTATGTGGATAATGATAAGGTTTCTTGTAAAAATGGACTGAAATCGAATTGTGATTCGTTGGGCCGCTATTATACATGGGCTGAGGCTATGGATTCTATAAATTCGGGCTGTGGCACGGATTATTCTTGGTTTTGCACACAAGGAAAATATGCCTTGCCTAAGCACTTTCGAGGGATATGTCCCGAAGGTTGGCGCTTGCCGACAGAAGAAGATTGGAATACTTTAATTGACTATGCCGGAGGTGTTGATTCGGCTGGTTTAAAATTGTCTACGAATAAATTACGTGACGGGTGGGATTCCTTTGGCTTTAATGCATTACCGACGGGAATATATTTTTGGTATGAGGTAGATTCGCTGTGTTACTATGGAAAAATGACCTATTTTTGGACTTCTTCTGAAAATGTGCTTGGCGGCGCCACAAGTATCTTGATGGGTGCGGGAGATTATTTTAATGCCTCTGGTTCTGGAGAACTTTATTGGATCCCGACCGAAACCACTTTGAGAGGTTCTCATAAAGCGGACCGTATGATGGTTCGTTGCATTGAAGACGAAAGTTTGAGTGTGTCGGAAAAGTCTTACAAGACGGAATACAATGATTCTGTTTTAGTGGATAAGCGCGATGGTCATGTATACAAAGTGGTCTCTATCGGCAACGAAGTTTGGATGGCTGAAAATCTGAATTATGAATATAATGATAATGTGCAAAGCGTATGCTATAAGGAAGATTCAGTCGATTGCCAAAAGTATGGACGACTTTATACCTGGGCCGGGGCCATGGGACTAGATGAAACGAAATACGGCGTATCTGGGTCGGCAGGTTTTTTGCCGTATCCGCATCAGGGGGTTTGTCCTGAAGGTTGGCATGTTCCCTCGGTGGATGAATTTTTAAGGTTGATAGAGGCTGTGGGTGGATTTTCTACTGAGGGCAAGAGTTCGTATGTGGATGGTAAACTTCTAAAAAATGGAGAAGCCTTAATGTCTACGTATGGTTGGAACTATGATAGGAATGGTTCGGATAAAGTGAGTTTTTCTGCTCTTCCTGCAGGAATAACAAGTTTTTATGTTCTTGAAACTATCAAAAGTGTTGGAATCGATCGTGTTTATGGACATGAGGCTAGTTTTTGGAGCGATACTGAGAAACTTTTGGAAGAAAAACCGGTGATGCACTCGTATGCGTATTACTTGTTGTTGTCTCCAGGGTCAATACCTACGAAGCACCGTTTTGATACGGGGCCTAAAGGGGATTTGATGTCTGTCCGCTGCGTAAAGGACTAAGTATGCGACGCAAAGACCGAGAAATTTTAGGCGACGAAAATATCGCGAAGATTATTGAACAGTGTACGACCTGCCACGTCGCGATGGTGGACGATGCTGGTGTGCCCTACGTGATTCCGCTGTCGTTCGGGTATAGCCTGAAAGACGGCATTCTGGAATTGTATTTTCATTGTGCGCGCGTTGGCAAGAAACTAGACTGCATCTGCAAAAATCCCAATGTCGCATTCAGCATGTGCGTCGAGAACCGCATCGAAATTCACGAAGATGTTTATTGCAAGAGCGGGCGCTTTTACGCAAGCGTTGTCGGGCAGGGCAAGGCCGAAATTGTCGAGGATAGCGCCGAGAAATGCCGCGGGCTTTCGCTCCTGATGGAACGGCAAGCCGCAGGAGCTTTGCAATCTGCTAGTTCCACGCAGCAAATGCACGCGGCCCCGCACAAGTTCGAATTCACGCCCGCGCAGGCCGCCGCCGTGACTGTGCTCAAGATTACGAGCACGAACTTTACCGGTAAAGCGAAGTCGGAGAAATAGATATATGGCAAGTGAACTTGAATTCGGGTTACAGACTCGCGAGGAACTCGACGAGGCGGGAGCAATTATGGCCAGGGCGTACGAGAATTACGACTACGTTACGCTCTATTTTCCTGATATGGAAAAAAGCCGAAAGGGGCTGCTGATTTTTATGCGCAGTGTCCTTAAGGCGCTCTATGGAAAGGCGGATTTGTTGGCGGCGCATCGAGACGGCAAGCTGGTTGCCCGTGCAACATTGGAGGCTCCCGGCTTCAAGAAACCTTCTGCGTTCCAATACATTATACACGGTTTCTGGCGCGTGTACCTCAATACGAAATGGAGCGATATCAACGGATTCATAGCCATGGACGAAAATGCCAGCAAAACCTGCCACGATTTTCAGAAATCAGGGCCGGACATTTGGTATCTCAGCATGCTCGAAGTGGATCCGTCTGCGCAGGGGCAGGGAGTCGGCTCGCAGTTTTTAACTTATATGGAAGAGTACGTGCGGGAGCGTGGCGGCAAGCAGTTGGCCCTATTTACGAATTCTCGGGAAAATCTCGCTTTTTACAGCAAGCGTGGTTACGAGGTTTTCCACGAATGCGAAATTGAGCACAGCGATCGGAAAATTGGTAGCTGGAGCATGAAAAAAAATCTGTAATGTAAGCGCTCGTGCTGTCTAACCTTGCTTGTCATTCCTGCGAAGGCGGGCGGACAGCACTTAGAGCAGTGCTCTTTAGTGCGCATGGCCACCAAGGTGGTGGGGAGCTGCTTTATACGCAAATTTTGCGTAATTTTTGCCTTAGTACGGTTTTTTAGGGCAAAAAGAGACTTAAAAACGAAAAAAATCAGCGAAATTTCAAAAAACACTTGACATTGTTTTTTTTTGTTTACATTTGAGACGAGAAAAATAAATGGAGCAGAAATGGCGGATAAAACCTTTCGTGTAATCACTAAAGAAGAATATAGGCAAATTTTTTGTCATATTCGTAGAACATCCCAAAATTGCACAGAAAAAAAAGGGTGTTATTTGTCGTTATGGAATCACATAATTCAAGAAAAAAACTCTGCAGATTGTGACTTGTCCCCATTGAAGGTTGCTCTGGATATTCGCAAATTCGAAATAGAATTATACTGGAAACGAACCACTTTCTTTTGGGCTTTTTTGGTAGCAATTTATACTGCTTACTTTTACATTTGCAAAAATTGCGGGGATAACTCAGCCTATCTAATTTTATTATCGTTTTTAGCATCATGTTTTTCCTTTTTGTGGTACCTTTCCAATAGAGGTTCTAAGTTTTGGCAAGAAAACTGGGAAGCACATGTTTCCGCTTTAGAGGATAATGAAATCGGCCCCCTTTTTAAAGTTATTAAGAGAAACAATAATAAGTTTAGGAACATTCTCAGCGCATATGACTATTCTGTTTCTAAGGCAAACATTATTGCAAGTGTTTTAATTTGTTTGTCTTCAGTTGGGTTATGTTTCTACAATGTACTTTTTATTTGTAATAAGCCTGCACTTGACAATTTGCAAAATGTATTTAACGGTATTTTTGGAATGATTGTCCTAATAATAGCGTTTATTGCATTTCTAATTGTCATTGAAATTTTTTCAAGAGGTTTTGCAAGCAAACCTAACCTAGAAAACACGGACGATTCAGGTTTTGTTATGGGTTCCGATTCATACAAGAATTTTAAGGAGAGTAAATAATGAAGCATGCGATTCTTTCCATCATTAGTCTCTTATTCCTTGCAACAAATCTTTTCGCAGCAGCTTGGACTGGGGCCACATCCGAACCGGAGAACATGAAAAAGATAGACGGGAAACCGTTCTACGTAATTACCAATGCAGATGAATTGGCGTGGTTTGCCGCCAAAGTGAATGCTGGAGAAACGGCGATTAATGCTGTTTTTGCGAATGATATTGTATTTGGTAAGGACACCTCCTCATTCTCTAGTGTAGCATGGACAACAATAAATGCCTTTGACGGAATTCTTGATGGAAATGAGTACACTATATATGGGATTTTTTTAGATCGAAACCACTTTATAAACAAACTTAAAGATAACGGATATATAAAAAATATAAAAATAAAAAATTTCAAACTTCAATACATTACTTATACAGATGGTTGCCATGGTGTTGGGTTTGTATCAGAAAATTACGGTACTATTTCAAGAGCCGTTAATTACAACAACAATATTGCAATTTTTTCAGGAGGCATCGCTAATATAAACTACGGAAAAATAAGTTACTCAGTAAATTATGGAAAAATTCTTGCAGGTGATGCCGGAGATCTAAATGATCCGATAGCCGCTGGGGGAATTTCTGCAATAAACAAAGGTTTAATTGAATTCTGTATAAATTACGGTTCCGTCCAACTAGAAACTAGAAATTATCCTAAAGCTCCTACAGGAGGATTAGTGGCTGTTAATGAGGAAAACGGAACGGTCATAAAAAGCAAAAACTATTCAGATAATGTATTAATCAATCAAAATAAAGGGAAATTATTATACAACATTCAAAATAGCGAAGCAAACATAATTGAATCTAATTCTGGAACAGTAAAAACCTATCATCCAATCAAACATTACTATTACATTAACAATACTAAAATAGAATCTACTGCTGAAAAAATGCAGACAAATCAATTTGCCTGGGTTTTAAACACAGAAAATGGTACAGAAGAAAATATTGGTATATGGTCACGCGGGTCTGATGGTTATCCAACTTGGGCAAATGATGATTCCCTAGCTATTTTTAAAGTTGCATTTAACGATGATGGTATAATCACTAATCGCTACACGAATTACAAGGGTCTTGTAACTTTCCCTGAAGACCCGGAACCTGCCGAAGGCTATATCTTTAGCGGATGGTATAATGCTGATGAAATTAAGGTTAAGCCAACTACGGTGTTTACTGCTGATCAAACTGTAAAGGCCGTTTATACCGATGCTAGCGATGTATTTTGGACGATTAGCTTCTATAACGCAGCACCAGCCGATACATTGCTGGAATCCAAGTCCTATCAGCATGGTAGCATTGTGACTTATGGTGGTGTCGCTCCGACACTTGCTTCCACGGCGCAGTATACTTATACCTTCAAGGGCTGGGATGTTGAGCCCACAAATGCTGTCGAAGATTTTAATTACCACGCAATCTATGATTCCACCATCCGCTCGTACACAATCACGTTCAACAATTCCGATGGTTCGAAGATTGAAAGCGCTTCCTTCGAATACGGCAAGATGCCGAACTGCACCAAAACTCCGACTCGTGAAGCTACTGTCGAATGGAAATATTCGCATAAGGGCTGGAAACCGGCTCTCGATTTCGTGACCGAAGACGCAAGCTATTTGGCAATTTATGATTCCGTCAAAGTTAAATACAAGGTAACATTCATGAACGGAACCTCTGTTATCGACACGCAGTCTGTTGCGTATGGCGAAGCCGCCGTTGCCCCGACCAACGTGAATCGCGAAGGTTACAAGTTTGTGGGTTGGAATAATTCTTTTGCGAAGGTGACCGAGGCTTTGACGGTCAAGGCCTTGTTTGAAGAATTGATTATCCGCACGGTTAGTGTCGTAAACGGTGATAAGATTGAAAATGTGAAGATTGAAGATGGCGAAAAGTACACGCTGCCTGAAGCGCCGAAAAAAGAAGGCTATACCTTTGATGCCTACTATAACGGTGACCAAAAGCTAGGTGTTGCTGGCGATGAAATCTCTGTGACTGCGAACATTACTATTACGGCGAAGTACATAGAGAATCCCAAGAGCAGCTCGAGTCAACGCGAGATTGCTTCCACTTCGTCAAGCTCGTGGCAGGCTCTGTCTTCGACTTCTCGCAATGATGAAGTGTCCTCAAACTCTCGCAGCGACAAATCGAGTTCTTCTAGCGCTGCAAAGAGTTCGTCGAGCTCGAAGAAAAAGTCTTCTTCGAGTACGAAAACGGATGCGATTGTCGCAACTGCGATTCCTCAGTTCTCGGTGATGGTGAATGGTCGTAGCTTGCAGATTTCGGCAGCTCGCATCGGAGCGACATACGCCCTTTTCGATATGCAGGGAAAGGTTCTGTTGCAGGGGCGTGTGCAGTCTGCAAATTTTGAAATCCCTGTTGCATGCTCGGGCAATTACCTGATTCGTGTTGGAAATAATGTCCAGCGGATAGCTGTCAAGTAGAAATCAATAAAAATTCAAGAAATGAAGCCGGCCTTCTTTGAGGGGTCGGCTTTTTCATATTGTAAAAAATGCTTGTTTTTGCAAACAGTAGTTTGCAAAATGATTGCATAAACACATCCATCCCTTGCTTTTAAAATAGGTCGAATCTATATTGCGGATAATCCCTGTTTGTGGGTATTGACTTTCGAATTTAAAAAGCCTATATTGTAGAAAGAAAATTCAACAACTGAGGCATAATTATGGAAAATGAAGCTTAGTCATGAAAGAAATTTTTAGAAATTCCTTTGGAATTGTTGCTGGACTTGCCTCTATTATGGGGGTAGGTCTTATTTTTATCCGTTCAAACTATGCAATTGCGGTTGTATGCGGATTTTATTGTATAGTCATAACGTTTCTTGCGGTTGCTGTATATAGGGCTGTGCAAAAGTCGCTTGTCTTTAGGAATGGTGGAAAATACCGAAGATTGGCTTCGTTCTGCACGTTTATATGTGATGATGGAAAAATAGCTAGGTTTGAAGTTGCTCGTCTTATTCAGGCAAAGGTTCCGTTTTTAGATAAAATTGAACACAAGTTCAAATGGTGTGGAAAAACTGAACCGAAAGTTTTTGTAGATGGCTCTCTGATTTCTGATGGTGATTATGTAAGTGGATTAAATGGTTCTTATGATACGGTTGTTATTAAACTCGATCGTACGTTGTCGTTTAATGAATGTACATCTGTTCGAGTTGCGTTTGAAAGTTCGTTGTCTGATTCTAAACCTCTAATTTGTTACAAAGTTGAGGAACCTGCCGAAATGTTGCAATTCAAGGTTCTGCTTGGGTATGTGAATGAGAAAATGACTCCGGCCGTTCTTTCCAGAAGAAAAATTTCTTCTGAAATTAACCCGGTAGAAGAAATTGTCCAAAGTGTGGATTTTGATTTGGCTCACCGTTCTTATTCGTATATTTTGGACAAGCCTGAAATAGGATATTACTACATTCTTTCGTGGGAATATGGTCGTTTTTAATTCCGATTTGTGAACTCCGCACCCCATTTTTTCTACATTTGTTACCACTATGAGTGAAGCTATTAACAATGTGAAGCAGGCGTTTGACGCAGAACTTGCGCAAACCGACCTTACGAACCAAGAAGCCGTTAACAACCTCCGCGTGAAGTACCTGGGCAAGAAGGGTGCCGTGACCGACCTCATGAAGCAGATGGGCACGCTCAGCGCCGAGGAACGTCCGGCTTACGGCAAGCTCGTGAACGAACTTAAGGTCGCCGTCTCCGAGGCAATCGACAAGGCTATCGAGACCGCGAACCAGGCTGCCCTCCAGAAGAAGCTGGAAAGCGGCTTTGTTGATACCACGCTCCCGGGTGCAGGCATTCCGGCGGGCAGCACGCATCCGCTTTACGACGTGCGTGAAGAAATTATCGACTTCTTTAGCCAGATGGGTTTCGAAGTGGACTTCGGTCGCGACATCGAGACGGACTGGTACAACTTCGAGGCGCTCAATACGCCTCCTGACCACCCGAGCCGCGACATGCAGGACACGTTCTACGTGGACGACAAGGTGATGTTGCGTACGCATACTTCCGGCACGCAGATCCACTACATGGAAACGCACAAGCCGCCGTTCCGCATGATTGCTCCGGGCCACGTGTTCCGCGTCGACAACGATGCGACCCACGCCCCGATGTTCCAGCAGTGCGAAGGCCTCGTGGTGGACGAAAACATCAGCTTCGCCGACCTCAAGGGCGTGCTCCAGGTGTTCATGAACAAACTGTTCGGCGAAGGCGTCAAGACGCGTTTCCGCCCGAGCTTCTTCCCGTTCACGGAGCCCAGCGCCGAAATGGACGTGAGCTGCGTGTTCTGCGGTGGCAAGGGCTGCCGTCGCTGCAAGGGAACCGGCTGGATGGAAATCGGCGGTTGCGGTTCTGTGGACCCGAACGTGTTCAAGAACTGCGGCATCGATTCCGAGAAGTACACGGGCTTTGCCTTCGGCTTCGGTCTCGACCGTATCGCGATGCTCCGCCACGCTATCCCGGAAATCGGTTTGCTGACAAGCAACGACCAGAGGTTCTTGAGCCAGTTCTAGTCTAGACGAAAGGACGCCGCTTCGCGGCTACAGACGAGAGATATAAAAAACGGACCGCGAGGCCCGTTTTTCGTTACCTGTATTTTTCTTCGGGGTGCGCTTCGTAGTACGCGTTCTTGTCTGCGTACATGCGTTCGTCGGCGGTGTGCATTGCCTTGCGGATGTCCTTTCCGCCGTGGCATGCCCCGATTGAAAAATGGATGTCCTTTGCCTTGGCGACTTCGTGGACTTGCTGAATGCGCTTTTCCACCTCGTCTTCCGCGATTTCCGGAATCATCACCATGAATTCGTCGCCGCCGGCGCGGTAAACGTCGCCGTCCCGGAAAACCTTTTGCAAAATCTTTGCCGCCGTGCAGAGCATCTTGTCGCCTGCGCTGTGGCCCTTCTCGTCGTTTTCTCGCTTGAGCCCGTTCAGGTCGACAAAGAGAACGGCGGCCGGCATGGGCTTGTTGCCTTCGACAACCTGGTCCACGTGGATGTTCATCACGTTGCGGTTCTTGATGCCGGTGAGCGAGTCAATGGAACTCATAACTTCAAGTTTTTTCAGCAACAGGTGGTTCGCGATTTCGGAGGCGAGGAAATACGTCGTCAGCTCAAGGGTCTTCTTGATCTTGATGGTGTTTTCGGCGTTGAAGTTGATGACCCACATGTAGCCGAGAACCTTGTTGTCGAATCGGAGCGGGAAGAGTACGACTGTTTTGGCCATGGCGCCTTTGAGTGATTCCGCCCAGACGGGGTTCTGCTTATGCAGCTCGTCCATGTCGTGCTGGTCCTTGATGATAATGCAGGTGCTTCCGCCCAAGGTCGAGGCCCAGGTCTCCGTAATCGTGTAGAAACCTTCCATATAATTGGACATGGGGAGCAACTTTGTGCCTTTTTTGAGGGCGTCTCCTAGAATGTCACAGGAGCGTGTTTCCGAATCGGTCAGCAAGATGCAGCAATGTTCAGAATCGCAAAGACTGCGGATATCTTCGATGACTTCCTGGAAGGTCTTCTTGATGTCGTTTGAACTGCGGAGCTTGACGCAGGCTTTCAACACCTCGGAGGCTACGTCCCCGGATAGATCGACCATGGCTGCGGAGTCCACCTTGGGAGAGACGTCGTAAACGTAAATGCAGTAGCCGGTGTTCGGCTTGTCCGATTCGATTGGAATCAGGAACATGTTCAGCCAGAGGCCCATGGTGTAAAGTTCCACGTATGCGTGCAGAGGCTTTTTGCTGCGGGAGCAACGGAAACAGTAATCTTCGAAATTTCGATTCTTGGGGAAGTAGTCTTCGCACGGAGAATTGGGCACAAACGGGTGGCCTATGGCCGCCATGTCGTCGCAGTGCGCCTTGTTGCCGGCGAGAAGACGAATATTCCCATACGTGTCGTCCTCGTAGAAATCGATGGAGACGATACAGGCCTTGGTCTCGTACAAAGACAGCAACGAATCAAAATTCATATTTATTTCCTTCTTGAGTTAAAATATATACCAATTTGATATATAAAATCAGGCTATAACAAAAAAACACCCCCTGTGGGGGTGTTTTTTATAGTCCAAGTTGGATTATTTTACTTGATTCTGAGGCGTGCGTATTCGTACAGGCCGAGCGAGAGTGCCACCGAGGCGTTGTAGGAATGGGCC
>NZ_CAMVDO010000017.1 GCF_947166265.1 uncultured Fibrobacter sp.
AGCATCCGCTCCGGGACCCGTTGTTTGGTGTATTGAGTATTTTAAAAGAGAGAGGCGTCCCGCGCTAGAGGCGGGACAGGGCTTATTTCGCGATACGGACGCTCTGCATTTCGCCGGTGAGGCGGTTACGCAGATAGTAGATACCGGAAGACTTCACCTCGTTGGAGGACTTGAGGATCTGCTTTGCGGCATCGAAACCATAGGCAGACAGCACGCCCAAGCGAACACCATGCGTATCGAACACAATGTAGTTCTGACGGGCATTGTTGTCGAAATGAACCTTCTGAGCAATCGAAGTAGTGCCTTCCTTCGAGATTTCGAACCAGTCGACATCGATATATCCCTTGGAAATTTCGAGAGTCAGGATCTGTTCGCCGGCTTCGAGCTTCATTTTTCCCTTGACCTGATCGAAGGAAGTCCAGGATTCACCGGTATATGCAAGCGTATCCGAAACAACATTGTCGCCGACCTTGAACAGGATAGAGCCCGATCCGTTAGCAGCTACGTTTGCCGTCACGGTATAGTCGCCGGCTTCTGCCACGTTGATGGTGTACTGGAAGTAGTTTCCTGTCGGGTTGCAACCAAGAACAAGACCGCCATTCTTTTCACCAATCTTAACAGATGTTCCCTTACGATAGGTAGTATTCCAAGTATCGTCACAATCGCCGCTAACTGAATAGGAGTTGTTGCCCTTACCCTTACCAGGAACGTCAAAGTCTTCAGCTTCAATCTTGCTCGAGAGATCATACGCCGTACCCTTGAACGGAGTCTGCGGTTCGGGGTCGACCGGGGTCAGAACACCCGTCGGAAGTCCTGTTTCGTTGACGCCCTGATTCTCGGCGAGGTACTGCTTCAACCACTTCATAGCGGCGCGTTCTTCACCATTCTGACGAATAATGCCAGAGCAGCCTTTCTTATCTTGTTCCTGATCAGAGCCGCACTTCAGCCACGTGCTACCGAAGACATAACCCCAAATCGTAATGCCAGCCACAAATTCCGATTCCATGAAGTACGAAATTTGTTCTTCGTAGCACTGCTTCTGGATGTTATCGTCCATGCTAGCAATGTCGTATTCAGAAATGAACAGAGGAATCTGAGTCTTGTCATAGATTTCCTGAACCGTGTTCTTCAGGGTATTGATGTTCAAGCAGGTTCCGCCACCACCGGTACCGCCCTGGCCACCGCCCTGGCTCATCATGTCATGAGCCTGCAAGCCATAGCCATCCACCGGAGCGCCGTTCTTCTTAATGGTCTGGATAAGCTGAATACCCTGGTCCTTGTTCCACTGAACGGTATTATAATCATTATAAATGAGGATTGCCTTCGGCCAACGTTCACGAGCCATCTTGAAGGCCGTAGTCACGAAGGTGTAGTCGCCATTGTTGTCGCCACCAAGGGCCTGAATAATCTTGGTGTTCGTGTAACCAGAGTGGTACTGTCCCTGACCCGTGCGAATAGCTTCGTTCACCACGTCAATCATTTCGAGATCGGGGAATTCCCTCTGAACGGCATCGAACCAAGCGGTAATGGCCTTCTTGGTTTCGTCAACGCTCAAGCTGCCCAACCAGTTCGGGTACTGCGAGCCCCACACCAGGGCGTGGAACTTGAAATGGGCTCCGTTCTGTTTTGCCCAGTCGTAAGCGCGCTTACAGCCGGAGAAGTTATAGTTACCGCGGGTTCCTTCGATAGAAGCCCACTTACATTCGTTTTCGGCCGTAATCTGGTTCCAATATGTACCGAAATCGGCACGAACCTGACCATTGGTCGTAATGTTTCCAACGAACTTGGCGGCATTTTCTGCCATGCCGACGCCGAAAGAGAAGGTTGACGCCGCAAGAGCAAGCGCTGCCACCTTTGTTACTGTAGTCAAAATATTTTTCATACACCACATCCTTTTTTAGAATATTCCATGCAAGAATAAAATTATCCTCTAAAAAAGGAAATTTCTCAAAGGGCATGGACAATTCTATGGACAAAATGTCCATAAGAGAGTAAACATTACAAAACAAACGTCCTGCAGTATGCACATGGATCTCATAAATCACGAACGTTTGCATAGGAAAAAATCCACACCCCCTCTGTAAGCGTAAAATAGCGAAACGCTTTTTACACGGAAATGTGTAATAATTTTCTTGAAAATAGTAAAAATTATTTAATTTCTATTGCAAAATCACTATAAATGTGTAAATTTATTCTCGGATTTAAATGTTTGGGAAGACTTTTAAACAAAAAAGGAGACACTTATGCGGAGTCCTAGACTTTTTAGCATAACCAGTAGCGCAATCCTGCTTTCCGCCCTTTGCAGCTCGGCTTTCGCCTGGAGCATCAATGGCGTGGTGAAATCCAAAATTTCCGGCCGTTTGCTCGGCGGCGTAAAAATCAGCACATTTAACATCGGGGGCTACGAAACGGTTTCCGCCGAAGACGGGACTTTCTCCCTCAGTGGAGAAGGCACCGACGCCCTCGCAGACATAAGAGCATCTAAGATGGCCATCCATATGGAAGGCAACATGCTCACGATATACAACGCGGATGCCCAGATTCTCAATGTATCCATCATTGACGCTATGGGCAAGGTTCTTAAGCAGAACAACGTTGGACAAGTCCAGGGTATTGTCTCTCTCGACCTGGGCAAGCTCGCTCGCGGCACCAAGTTCGTCCGCATCAACGCCGACAGAAACAACAGCACCTTCATGGTTACCGACAAGGGCGTAACCGCACTCAAGAAGGAAGGTGACATGCTCCCGATGCTCCAGTTCTCGTTGGCTGAGTACGCCAACCAGGTTTACCAGATGAAGGCCGAAGTCGAAACCGGCGTCGAAATCCTGATGGAAAAGCCCTCCAACACGAATTCGAGTTCGAGCGGAGGCGAACTGATTATTCCTTCTTCCAGCAGCAAGAAGCAGGATGACACCCCGGTGGATTGTACCGGCAAGACATACCAGGCCGGCGACCACAACATGAGCGTGAACGTGGACGGCAAGAACCGTACCTTCATTATGCATGTGCCGAGTACCTACACGGGCGATAAGCCGGTACCCCTGTTTGTCGACTACCACCCGATTGGTGGCAGCAGTGAAGGTCAGAAGAAAGATACGAAGTACAGAGCACTCACCGACAAGGAAGGCGTTATTGCCTTGTACCCGCAAGGTACCACCAAGACGATGGGCCCGGGCTGGAACGTAGGTCCGTGCTGCTCTAACGATGACGACCTCAAGTTCTCCCGTGAAATGATTGCCGCCGTGGAAGAAAAGGTCTGCATCGACAAGAAGCGCGTATACGCAGCAGGTTTCTCGATGGGTGGCGGTATGAGCAACCACGTGGCCTGCTTCATGTCCGACATCTACGCCGCAGTGGCTCCTGCTGCTATGGACCTGAACACCACGAACAGCGCCAAGTGCAATCCGGAACGTCCGATTTCCGTTATCATGTTCCGAGGCACGGCTGACCCGGTCTGCAGATACCAGGGTGGCGATAGCGGCTACAACGACGGTCTGAACTTCCTCGGAGCAGAAGGTAACTTCCAATTCTGGGCACAGAAGAACGGCTGTACAGGCGTCGCAACGACCAACGGCGACGGCTGTCAGGAATACTCCACCTGCCGCGACGGCGTGAAGGTTGTCCTCTGCACCAAGCAGGGGGGTGGCCACGAACAAGGCGATGGCAACATCGGCTGGCCGTTCTTGAAGCAGTTCACCTTGCCGTAACGTTTTACTCCTAAAAAAACACCTCCTGAAAAACCCAACCAAAGGAGCTCCCGCTTTTGCGGGAGCTTCTTTTTATATAAGAGAACAACGGCAAAAGCGAGCTCCAAAAGGTTAGCAAGCCGTTGTTCTCCCGGCGCTCCGACAGCGGACTTCAAGTCCGCTGCCTTCGTTTGGCATTATACGAAAGAGAACAACGGAAAGCGCGAACTCCAAAAGGCTAGCAAGCCGTTGTTCTCCCTTCGTTTCGACAGCGGGCGACAGGCCCGCTGCCTCAACTCGGCTTTATTCGAAAGAGAACAACGGCAAAAGCGAGCTCCAAAAGGTTAGTCAGCCGTTGTTCTCCCTTCGTTTCGACAGCGGGCGACAGGCCCGCTGCCTCAACTCGGCATTATACGAAAGCAACCGAAGGATTATGAGAACTGCGACTTGCGCGGACGGAAACGCCCCGGCCTTGGGCCGGGGCGTCATGCATGGGGTGTGGAGTTTCTTAGATCCCCGCCTTCGCGGGGATGACGACAAAGTGTCGCGGGGATGACGACAAGAGCTAGCGCACGTTGATGCGGAAGGCGTTGCCGGACTTAGACTTGACGAGGTAGGTTCCGGAGCGATTCACTGCGGCAGAGGTCTTTGCCTGCAGATCTTCGATGCCTACGGTCGTGAACTTCGCCACAAGGCGGCCCTGCATGTCGAACACGCTGTAGTTGCGGGTAACAGCAGATTCAGCGTTCTTGAAGACCATCGGCTGCACAGGAGTCGTCTGTTCCGGATCCGGATTTGCATCTTCGGTGATATCCTTCGTCGGCTGGTTCTCGTAGATCTTGTCACCCGGATACTTTTCAGCCGGAAGGTCGTTCCAGCCGAAGTTGCGGAAGCCGAGCAGCGAGTATTCGGTGGGGTCGTTCAGCTTTTTACGGATCGGAGCCAGGCGGAAGGTATGAGAGTATTCGCGGTTGGCAGGCAAGCGGTAAGCATTGAGCGGTTCGGCACCCCAGCTGTTGATGCCGCCAAGACCCATCTGGTGCAAGTCCACACGGAGCGTAATGTCCTTGTCGCGCTTGAGTTCCCACGGGAGCTTCACGTTGGTAAGCTGTTCCGGAGTGTAGTGCTGGGCGCTGAATTCCATGCGCGGGTTACCCACGATCATCAAGCCCTTGCCGTCGTTGTTGGTGAGCGTTGCCCACTTGACGTCGGTGCGCTGACCCGTTTCGCCAATTTCCATATACTTGACCGTCATAGAGTCGGCGAGCGTAGAATAGAGACCCATAAAGCTTCCGCGGTTACGACCCTGGTAGTTTTCATGAGGACCGCGACCGAACCAGCGGACTTTCTCGTAGCCACCCGGCACGGTGAAAAGCGTACCCACGTTCGGGAGGTAGCTCTTGGAGCCATCGGGGTTGAACGTGTAGCTCACCACAATGTCACCGCTACCGTACACATAGTAGGTCATCTTCATCTTGGAGCTACCCACATCCGGGAAGCTGAAGTTGAAGGTCACCTGGGTTTCTTGCGGAGAGACTTCCTTGACTTCGGAAGTCACGTTGCGCTTTAGGCTTGCCTTGCGCCATTCACCATGACCGCGTTCCATGTTGAAGCCCTTGTCGTTGTCGATCGGAGCGCGCCAGAAATTCGGGCGGCCGCCATCCTTGATAATGGTATCGCCATCGAGAATGTAGCTGGCGAGGGTACCCGCACTTTCGTCAAAGCGAATCTTGAAATCGGTTCCTTCGATCGAGAGACCGTCGGTCTTGTTCACCTTGTAGCTAGGCATAGAGCTGATATCCACTTCGGTAGACCAGAGTTGGCCCAAATCGATGCCGAACTGTTCATGACCCACGCTAAAGCCGGCCTTTGCCCAGAGTTCATCCTTTTTCAGGCGGAAATCGATATCCAGGAAATATTCAGCGCCAATGGAGGTTTCGATTTTCGGCATGTCGATGGTCACTTCTTTCTTTTCGTTCGGGCCAATGTTCATCTGGGTGCCGTTCAGCTTGCCTTCCTTAATGACCTTGCCATTTTCCTTGATAGACCAGTAAGCATCGAGGAAATCGCCCAGGTTCTTGTACAGGTAGCGGCTTTCAATCTGGATCTTGCCCTTTGCGGCATCCACATTCTTCACGCGAACTTGAGCATACTGATATTTGACTTCCCACATTTCCGGCTGGAGCGATCTATCGGGGAACACGAGGCCGTTTGCGCAGAAGTTGTCGTCGTTCTGCCAGTCGCCCCACATGCCACCGAACTCAAAGTATGGAGTACCCTGATGGCGAAGGCCCTGGTCGATAAAGTCCCAAATGAAGCCACCGAAGGAACGCGGGTTGCCGTAGAAGGCGTCCATGTATTCCTGCAGATCACCCACGGAGTTACCCATGGCGTGTTCGTATTCGCAGAGCATAATCGGCTTATTGGCGTCGTTGTAGCTGCGCACGGCGTCGGGGCCAAAATACATCCAGCTGTTCACATCGGCATTGTTCCAGTCGCCTTCGTAATGCACAAATCGGGTAGAGTCAATCTGGTGCGCACGTTCGCGTTCCGAGGCGAACACGTTACCGTTACCGGCCTCGTTACCCAAGGACCACAAGATAATGCAGGGGTGGTTCTTGTCGCGTTGCACCATGGAATTCATGCGGTCCACCGCCGGGGCGCGCCAGTCGTCGCTGTTTTTCGGAAGTTCGCTGTTGGCACCGTGGCTTTCCACGTTGGCTTCGTCAATCACGTAGATACCGTACTTGTCGCAAAGGTCATACATATACGGATTGTTCGGATAGTGCGACATACGGAGTGCATTGATGTTGAAACGCTTCATGAGGATCACGTCTTTTTCCATGCGTTCGTAGGTCACTGCGCGGCCGTCATCCGGATCGAGTTCGTGACGGTCCACACCGTGGAACTTGATGGGCATACCGTTCACGTAAAGACGGGGAGCGCCATTGTCCTTCTTGATTTCGATTTTCCTAAAGCCGATCTTGTTACTTTCGACCTGGATAATTTCGCCACTGGCATCCTTGATGGCAAGCACCGCCGTGTAGAGGTTCGGCGATTCGGCAGACCAGAGCTTGGGCGCCGTGTAAGGGATTTCGAAGTGGACACTCTTTTCGCCTCCGTTCGGATTGATGCCCGAAACCTTCTGGGCAGAAGGCGCAATCACTTCGGTTCCGTTCTCGTTGTACAGAGAAAGTTCAACGGTATAGTCGCCCGAAGCCTTGCCGGTAGAGTTGTAAATCCATGCGGTGGTTTTCAGGATACCGTCCTTGTAGTTACTTGCAAGAGTCGCGTCAATCTGGAAGTCCTGAATATGCACTTCGGGAACAGCGTAGATATAGACGTCGCGCATAATGCCCGCGAGGCGGATAAAGTCCTGATCTTCAAGCCAGGAACCGTCGCACCAGCGGAACACCTGCACGGAGATGTTGTTTTCGCCCTTGCGCAGGTACTTGTTGATATCGAATTCGTGGTCGGTGAAGGAGTCTTCGGCATAACCCACGTAGTTGCCGTTCACCCACACATAGTAAGCGGATTCCACACCTTCGAAATGCAGACGGATGCGCTTGCCCGCCCACTTTTCGGGAACGGTGAAGGTACGGCGGTAATGGCCCACCGGGTTAAAATCAGTCGGAGCACCCGGAGCAGAAACCCTGTTGTTCTGCGCCCACGGATAAATCACGTTGGTGTAAATCGGATGGTCGTAACCCAGCAACTGCCAAGAAGAAGGCACCGGGATTTCGTCCCAGCCAGAGACATCGTAATTGTCCTTGTAGAAGTCGTTGTTACGCTGGGCAGGTTTTTCTACATGGTAGAATTTCCACTTGCCCGAAAGGCTCTGGTACCATTCAGAAGCATGGCGGTCGCCCTTCACGGCTTCTTTGACCGTTGTATACGGCATCGAAGTCACGTGCGGCGTAAGCACGTTCACCGCGAAAACACGCGGTTTGCCGTTCCATTCGTCGTTGGGTTGCGAATACGCAACCGTTGTGAGTGCCCCGCACAAGGCGGCACAGGTAAAAGCTGACGAAACCAAGAAGTTCTTCATAATAACCTCACTTAATCTTCCACACCAATAAAAAGATATCTTTTGTATAACAAAAAAGAACTCCTATAAAAGGAGTTCTCGTTGATAAGTTGTCAACGCCTAGATTGCGTCGGCCCTTCGACAGGCTCAGGGACCTTATTCGGTCCTTTGCGTTGGCCCTTCGGCAGGCTCACTTCAGCCGTGCTTAGTGCAGGCAGGAACCTTTGGATTATTTCACCTGAACGCGCACAGTCTTGGAGTGGTTCACACCGCGCAAGATGTACATGCCATTCGCGTAACCCGCCTGCTTAAGGCTTGCAGAGAGACTTGCCTGAACATTGTCGATACGTCCGAGGAACTTGCCGGTGGCGCCGAACACGTTGTAAGACGCTGTCTGCGGGGCAAGCTGAACATTGCGAGCAACGCCGATAGAAGTGGGATTGCTAGGATCAACAAACTGAATCCAGTCCACGTTCAAGTAACCGCCGGTAATCAAGAGCTTGAGCACGTGTTCGCCCTTCTTGAGATCGACAGAGCCCACGTCAATCACCTTGTAGGTAGTCCATACGCTATCGACCTTCGGGGCAACAACCGATTCTGTGATTTCCTTGTCGTCAATGAACAGCTGCATCGCTGAGGTCTCGAATGCGGTTGCCACATTCGCCGTAATGTCGTACTTGGCATCGGAAGTGACGTTGATGGTGTATTCCATCCATTCGCCATCGTTCGTGTAACCGATGGCGTAGCCCGTGCAGGCGGCTTCCCCGCACTTGGAATCACTAATGTCTACGACGTCGACTTCGTCTTCGCGGTAGACCTTGCCCTGATTTTCGCGGTCGTTATCGTAGAAAGCCTTGTTGTGACCGCCCACGTCGTAGTTTTCGGCTTCGATCTTGCCCGGAATTGTCGCCGGCTTATCGTTGTAAGCTGTCTGCGGAACGGCAGTCTTTTCGCTTTCCATATACCAGTAGTCGAAATCGAACCCGCCCTGCTTTACCACAAAGAACAGATCGTCGACGCCGGCAGCATCGGTCACATCAAAGGTATGTTCTTCCCAAGCAGAACTTGCAGGGATATTCATGGACGCAAGGAGAGCGCCGTTTTCGGAACCGGCATGGAGTTCAAGCTTACCGCCGTTACCCCTGGTGCAAACGATAATGCGGTCGGCACCGTCGCCCATGTCCACAGAGCGCACCTTCGTATAGAATCCGCTGTTCATCTTGGTGAGGAACACATTGCCGTATTCGGCACCGACATGCTCGATGATGGTGTAACCGCCCGACGTATTGACAGTCATGCCGCCAACCCAAGCCTTGGTTTCGGCTTCCACGCGCACGAACGGGTCAAGGTTCTTGATGGGCTTCACGACGCCATTGTTGGTGGCGCGGATTGTGGGAATGGTACCGTCGGCATTCCAGGTGAATTCCTCGATGGCGGTAGAACGGCTGTAGCCGCCGCCCTTCACGTTTTTCTGGTTATGGTAGAAGAAGAAGCTACGGCCCTTAAAGTCGACAATGCCGGAGTGGACGGTGAACGCGGAACCCGGTTCGCTACTCGGCATAATGACTCCCTTGTAGGTCCAGGGGCCCGTCGGAGAATCACTCCAGGAATAGTCAATGGATTCGGGAATGCCACCGGCGGCGTAAATCATGTAATACTTCTTGCCGCGCTTGTGAATCCACGGGCCTTCGGTATACTTGCCGTTAAAGGTACTCATGTCGGAGACCTTGATGTCGCTTGCGCATTCGATCATGTTCTCCTTGAGGGGGCAATAATAGAGCTTCGGGTTACCCCAGTAGAGCCATGCCTGGCCATCGTCGTCAATAAATACGGTGGGGTCGATGTAGTCCCAGTTGGGGCCCGCCAAGTGCTTGCCGTTCAGGGCATCCTTGAAGGGGCCTTCCTTCTTGTCGGACACGGCTACGTTGACGGCGCGGCCGCCGCGGGTGGATTCCACGGTCACGTAATAATAGTACTTGTCGTTGCGGCGAATACATTGAGATGCCCAGTCGCCGTTTTTCTTGGCAGAACCGTTGAAGTCTCCCGCTTCCAAAATGAGGGTGTTCATGTCGGTCCAGTTCACCATATCCGTGGTGCACGATACGCGCCAGCCGTGCATCGTGAAGAAGCTGCCGCCCTCGTCGTTGCCGGAATAGGTGCAAAGCGTATCGCCGAACACGACAGGCGCCGGGTCCGGAGAATAATAGGTCTGGATAAGCGGGTTTTCGGCCATAGCCTGCGTGCAAAGCCCGAAACCAACAAGGGCTGCAGCCACCTTAACGCTCTTTGCAAACTTCATAATCTTATCCCTTTTCGCCTAAAAAAGGCGACTTTCATAACTCACCACGATAAAGATACCCTTAAAAAAGAGCAAAAATCCACGCGAAAAGCACATTCGCGTGGACAAGTTATCAATATGCCTTGATTTTGAGCGTTTTTTGCAGGTTACCGCTCTTGACAACCGCAATATAGGTTCCCTGCAGCAGGCGACCATTTTTGCCGAATTCCACCAGGGAATTACCGCTACCCTGCCGTTTGGCCACCATGTTGCCGTTCGCCGTATACAGGCGGACCTCGAAATCGCCGTCGGTATTCACCATCAGGGCCACCGAGGCGCGGGCCATCGACACTTGACGAACCGAGAGCGCGCTTGCCATGCGAGCCACCGTCGGAATGGCCGTCGGGTCACTATCGAAGTTGTACCAGTCCACATTCATCAAGAAGTCGGTTGTACCGGAATAAGTGAACTTGAGAGTCTGTTCGCCCTTGTCGAGCGCGATCTGAGTCGAAGTTTCGTACCAGTCGTTCCAGCCCTTGGTCCTTGCGGGGTCCACCGTAAGCATTGCCAGAACCTTGCCCGTAGAATCGCTTACCGTAATGGTCGACTTTTCTTCGGCAGCGCTTGCCACGCGGGCAGTAAGCGTATAGGCGCCAGCAGTCGGAACCTTCACCAGGTATTCGCTGTAGTCGCCATCGTTAATCCAGCCGAGATTCGGCACGCCTTCTTCGTCGGGTTCAATCTGCACGCCATCCATGGCGGTGTAGCTTTCGGCTTCGAGCTTGCCCGGGAGCGTGACCGGCTCGAACGGCTGATTCGTGAGTTTGAGGTTGCCGTCGAATTCGTAAACCTTGCCCGGCACCGTCGTCGTGGTGAACTTGTTAGAACCATTCACAATGTTCAGCGTCTGGCCCACATCGGACTTGACCGCCACATAAGTGAGCTTGCCACCCTTCCAGGCCATGGAATCGATTTCGAAACCGCCGCGGGCGCGAATGCCCTTGATGCTACCGTCTTTCCACTGCGAAGGCAATGCCGGCAACAAGTTGATTCGGCCGTTATGGCTCTGCATGAGCATTTCGTTCACGCCCGAGACCGCACCGAAGTTACCGTCAATCTGGAACGGCGGATGGGAATCGAACAAATTATTGTAAGTCTTGTTCGGCGTCAGCAGCATGCGAATCATGGTGTAAGCGTGATCGCCGTCGTGCATGCGGGCCCAAAAATTAATCTTCCAAGCCAAGGACCAGCCGGTCGCATCGTCGCCGCGCTGCTTGAGCGTAACGCCTGCGCCCTTGATCAAGTCGGGAGTTTCTTCCGGCGTAATCTGCGCACTCGGGAAAAGACCGTACAGGTGCGAAATATGGCGGTTCTTGTTGTTCGGGTCATCCCAATCCTGCAGCCATTCCGTAATTTGGCCGTACTTACCCGTCTTTGTAGGCGGCAGGCGCTTTACCACCGCTTCCATCTTGGCGCGGGCCTCTTCGTCGACGCCCAGAATCTTGGACGCCTCAATGGTGTAATTCAGCACGTCGCGAATAATCTGGTTGTCCATGGTCGGGCCAAAGCAAACATTGTAGCCGCCGTGGTCATTTTCCGGAGAATCACTCGGAGCAGTCACCAAGTATTTGTTGCCTGTTTCGGGCTCTTCAACCAGGCTATTCACGAAGAAGAGCGCCGCCCCCTTCATGGTCGAATAAACGTCTTGCAAGTAAGCCTTGTCAGTCGGGTTGAACAAGAAATGTTCCCACAAGTGCGTGCTGAGCCAGCCGGCACCCGTCGGCCACAAGCCCCACGCGCCATCGATAGGTGCGGTACGGTTCCAGAGGTCGGTATTGTGGTGTTCCACCCAGCCTTCGTCTACGCCCCAGTGCACCTTGGCAGTCTTTTCGCCCTGCGGCACCATGCTCTTGATTTTGTCGATGAGCGGCCACACGCATTCGCCGAGGTTCGCCGTCTCTACCGGCCAGTAGTTCATTTCGAGGTTAATGTTCGTGGTGTACTTGCTGCCCCAAACCGGGTTCGTATCCTTGTTCCAAATGCCCTGCAAGTTGGCGGGCTGGCCACCCTTGCGCGAGCTCGAAATCAGCAAGTAACGGCCGAACTGGTAATGCAGTTCCACCAAGGAGGGGTCATTCGTGGAATTGAAATTCTTGACGCGAGTGCTGGTAATGTCGCCTGCGCTCTTGTCGGGTTCGCCCAAGTTCAAAGAGACGCGATTGAAAATCGTCTGGTAATCCTTGAGGTGCGCGGCAAGCAAGTCATCGTAAGACTTTTTTGCGACCTTCGACATAATCTCTGTTGCGATTGCACCCGGGTTGCCCGAGACATCGTTATAAGACTTGAAGTTCGTAGCCGTGGTGAGCACGAGCATTGCAGAATTTGCGCCCTGCACGTTGATTTTGCCGTTCGCGACCGAAACCGTGCCGCCGTCGGCCACCACGTTCAGGCGATTTTGGAACTTGATGGAATTCACCGTCACGTCGTAAACGAGCGTGTTGCCGCTGCTCGACATGCTGTTGCTACGGTGCGGAGTCGTCATGGTGGCGCCAAAGCTCACCGAGCCGCCTTTGTCGGCCGTGAGGTGCACCACGATCACGTGGTCCGGGTAGCTTGCAAAATATTCGCGCGTGTAGTTGACGCCGCCGGCCGTGTACGTCGTTTTTGCGATAGCCGTTTTGAGGTCGAGTTCGCGGCGGTAGTTTGTCGCGCCCGAATGCGACGTGGTAATCACCAGGTCACCCACCGGCTGGAAACTTGCCGGGCCTGGGCCAATCATATAGTTAGACACGATAGATTCCGCCGTGCGGTAGTCGCCGCGGAACATGGCATCGCGCGCGTCTTTCAAGTGGCTTGCCGCCCCCTGCTTGTTGTTGTCGCCCGGGCCGCCCGACCACACGGTACTTTCGTTCAGGCCGATAATGTCTTTTGTAACGCCACCGTAGACAATGCCGCCCATGTAGCCGTTGCCAATGGGCAAAGCATTCGTAAATTCGGTACCCGCATCGCTATTGTACCACAATTTGAGGGGATTTTCGGCAGCAACAGCAAACACGGCTGCACACGCCAAAGTACCAAACACTATGCCCAGCGTTCTCATAAGAACTCCTAAAAATTTCCAACCACAATAAAATTAGCCCCAAAAACAGGCTAAAAACCGCCCCAAAATACACTTTTTGTTGATTTTTTATCAATGGGAGTGAGTTAGCTCCTCAAACATGGGGCGGTATGCATCGAGCATCACCTTGACCCCGCGGATGCACGTACGGGCCGCAAGGCCTATGCTTGTGTCTAATTCTATCAGAAAATCTTCTCTACGAAGATCATTTTCGGCATACGGGTTCTCGTCGGGATACCCGACGGGATTGCAAAGCAACAGATGGCATTTGCCCTGCAAATCCACGAACGTCTTCTTGATGGCCGTATGAGTATGTCCAGCTTGGTAAATGCTTCCGTCATCCAAGTTTTCAAGATACGGGGCTCCATGAAAATAGAAGAAGTTCGAACACGGGTCATGTATGTAGCGTTCCGCCATCCCGAATTCCAGTGGCAAGAAATGAGACATCATGATCTTGGGCTTCTTTAAAGAAAGATCACGCAGCACGACATCGTAGTGCTCCCACAGACGCCCCGGATTATTACGCATGTAGTTCCAATGACGACCGTCGAACCAGCGTGTTGACCATAGCATCTGATTCAAGATTTCCGATGCTCCCGGTGTGTGCATGTACTTGAAATCGCACATACCCATGCATCCGGCAATGCCATCCTGCATGCAGTTTTCTAACAGGCGAATGTTCGGAATTTTTGCGGACTCTTTCAAGAAAAAATCCATCTTGCCTTCGGAGGTCGGGAAGTCTTTTTCAGCACCGAAAACTCCAGCCTTTTCGGTAATGATGTCATGGTTGCCAAAACACACATAGACAGCGCTGTACTTGGTTGCAATGAATTTTAGAAACTCCACGTAGGTAAAGTAGTTGTTCGCGATATCGCCCGCAATGCAGCACACATCCGCCGGTAAAAAATACCGTTCGAAGAATTCCTCGAAATACCGATGCAACAACGATACCGTCCGACTGCGCAGCGAGTAAAAATCTACGTGTAAGTCGCTGATGAAAAAAAAAGTCATGTTCAACTCTCCTCATCCTCTTCGGCAGTGCTACATTCTTCGTCGTACATTTCTTTATGTGGGGCATATTCGTTCGGAACAACATACAACAGGTATTGTAAGAAATTTCTGTAATCCTCTTTCGCGAACACGCTGCCCATGCCAGAAACGCCTCCAAGTACGACATCTGAGTAGCGGTCCAGAACATGGATGTTCCGTTCATGGCGAAACATTAACCTGTACAACATTGCGGCGGCTTGATCCTGATGCTGACTCATAAGTTCATTAAGCCCAGCTATTGATTCCAAGAGTTCCTTAGGCAATTCAAGTTCTTTCTCGTTCTCTGCTTTTTTCTTCACAGTAATTCTCCTTTATTTGATTGTTTCTCGCTTTAGTCGGGACAACAATTCCTCAAACATGTTCCGGTATGCATCAACGTCGTCCAGTTGCACGATGGTCGTAATCTTGTTGCCGGCATCTTTGGAAGACGCCCCGCAATGGTACAACTTTTCGCTCTCGGTCTTGAAATCCACGAGAATGTAGCGGTCGTGGAACTTGTGCATGGCGGGTTTCTTGTCAATCGATACGTCCGGTCGGGCGGCCCGATAATCGGCAAGCATGTCATCTGTCATGCGGCTTCCACCGAGCAAGTCGCTGAAAATCAGGACGGAAACGCCTTTGCGCACATTCCGCAGCAAATTCAGCGTCTTGACATCTACATAGTTATCTACAATCAGCACCGATTTCTTCGCCATGCCGTAAATCTGCGCGTAAGCGACGTCCGCCTCCAGCTTGTGCCCGTTCAGAATTAGGAAGTGCCTGAAAGACGAAGGATCAACGAAGTTTTCCATGACCATCCGGAGGTCCACATTGATTTTCCCCAGATCGCTCCTGATATCGCGAACTTCGCCAGAAAGTTCCTTTACTTCGGCGGAAACGGCCGCGATTTCATGTGTATTTTGAGCAGTCTGCGCAGCAATCTGGGCGATTCCCGCAGTTCCGAGCAGTTGATGGTTTTCAGCAACGATATAGTCCTTCATCTGCTTGAAAAGGCGAATCAAAGCCTTGCTTTGAGCAGTCGCCCGTTCGCCCTTGAGCACCGTCATGAGCATGTAGATACCCTGTTCGGTAAAGGCGTAGGGGGCATATTTTATGTTAGTCCCCCGTCGATTGTTGTTCAAGGACGAAATTTTCGACCTTGAACATGTTTCCGCCTCCTTTAAAGTTAATTGGAAACGAAAATCTTCATCAAATTTTTCGATATTATTTTTCACCTGTTCGTTAAATCTCTTTGTCGTATACCCGTAAATCTCGGCCAGGTCGGCATCAAGCATCACCTTGACCCCGCGGACAGTATATATCCGCGATTTGAGCAGAGATTCATCGATAAGCGGGAACTCCGATTTGACTGGCGCAACCGCCATATCATTCTTTTTAGCCATATAGCCTCCGAGTAGCCGCGAACGCGGCTTGTTTATGTTAGAGGCGTCCCCTTATTCCTGCACCGAGGTCAAAAATTTTGACCTCGATAAAATCGGAATAAAAAAACGCGATTCTCCATTTGACAGAGAACCACGTGCAGCTTTAATGTACCTAATATCTAAAAAGTTGGCAAGGGGCCTAAGAAAATTTTACAAGTGCGTCAACCACGCCTAATTCAGTGACTTTGTTTTTCTGCAGGCTTTCATCGTCCCATTTCTGGGAATTACCGTTATCCCAAATTTCATGGGGCCACACTTGGAATATTTCGCACTTTTCGTCTTGAACAATTTGACGAATTTTTTCGTAATCTTTATCCAAGGCGCCTTTCAGCGAAACGTTCACGGCACTTTGTTCCAGCGCGAGTATCAGGCAATGCGGCGTTCCTGCGGGTTGGAACACGCGGCCCACTAGCGCATGGAAATGGCGGTCAACAAAATTCTGGAGCCGTTCTGCATAATCGGGTTTTTGCCAGTCCGGCAAATATACGGCCCAGAAGTAGTAATTGTCGCCCAGCAGCTCCAAAAAATCATCGCGGAATCTCTTTCGGGTCTTCTTCTTGAAATCGTCGCGCAGGGACGAATGCTTGGAGGTGTATGTCTTTAGCACGTACAAGAAGTTTATGTTGTACACCTTCAGCAGGAGCGTGTCGCGGTCAAAGAGGCGATTGCGGAAATGACGGTTGCGCTTACCCCACATGTCATCGCCGGGCTTGATCGGGTCTTTCGATTCGCCTTTCTTCGAAAAATACGGATCGTCGTACTGGCCATCGCTTTCGTATTCCGGGACAAATCCGCGGATAAAGAAGTTCGGCGTGACGCTGTAGCCTTCCGTCACCGAGTCCCTATAACGTACCCCTTGATGAACGCCCGAACTATAGCATTCGTCATTGCCATCGACAAAATCGGGAGAGAAAAAGTCCTGGACAATGTTCTTGGCGTAGGTGTACTGCTTTGCAACCGACTGGCCGAGCA
This sequence comes from uncultured Fibrobacter sp., assembly GCF_947166265.1. Taxonomy (NCBI): domain Bacteria; kingdom Pseudomonadati; phylum Fibrobacterota; class Fibrobacteria; order Fibrobacterales; family Fibrobacteraceae; genus Fibrobacter; species uncultured Fibrobacter sp. The sequence goes on from NZ_CAMVDO010000017.1 coordinate 16,553, forward strand.
CCTCGTTTTCTTCTTTATAATACTTGCTATCGCCAATGTGCCAAATACTTTCGCTCCCGTCGGCGAATATCAGCGACTTTTCCTTGTACAGGTGGTCGATTATCTTGCCGTCTTCGTTTTTCTTCAACTTCGCGACTTCTTTGTCCTGGTCGCTGATGAGGCTGTCTATCATCGCCTCGAAAACATTGTTGAACGAATTTGCAATCAGGTATTCCTTCGCCTTTACGTTCTTGTTGGTGTACCTGGCACCCCAACGGAAAAACGCCTCCATTATGTTGTAGAGTTTCAGCAGGCGGTCTTCGAAATACTTGTACTTGATACGGCGAAGTTCGCGCAGCCCGCGTTCGCATTCCAGAAGGCGTGCGAACTCCCGCCCTTTGAGCGGAACGTAGAACTCGCTCTGCGGCATTTCGAACCCGAACTCGTCCTGGATAAACTTCATCGCGGAGAAATACAGAACAAGCAGACGGTCGTCCAAATCAAAAACCTTCTTCTTGTTCACCAGTTCCATGTAGATTGGCGAATCGCCTTGAATAAAAGGCGTCTTTTTCGCGATGGTCCGCTGCCAGTTAATCCGGTTGTTTCCGCTATGCTTGTTCTTGGCGACAAAGACGAACAGGTTCTGGTTTTTCTTGTAGAACAGTTCCATGCTGCTCATGATATCGAGCAGCGTCGCATAGCGGGCATCTCCCCTGAATTTGGAATGTTCCATGTGGTCCGGGGAACGGACGCCGGTCATATCGCTGTCGGTGCGGTATTTGTCGATAGCGGAATAGAGCCAAGTCGAAAGTGACGAGAGAAACCTGCGCTGAACGTTCTTTATGGGCGACTCGCCCTTTCCGAAAATATCCTCGCCGTTCGCAGCGATCGGCACACCGAAAGCCTTTGTATTGTTGCTGTCGAGAAAGACCTTGGGCAGCACGAATACAGGATTCCCGTTGAAAAAGCAATAACCGACGCCATTTATTTTGGCACCCGTGTCGGCCACTTTGGTATTAAAACCGCTCTCGCTCTGGAAATCGCTATTGCCCCTATAACCGATAACCTCCTTGAGGTAATCGGTACTGTAGGCAAATTCTTCGAACAGGAAAATCATGAACAACCAAAAAGTTTTAGGCGGTCACTTTCTCAACTTTCAGGTTTTCCATAATCTTGTTCACGATAGCTTCGGCATCTTTACCGAAAAGCGATTGGAACGTCACGCTATTAATTTTTCCGTCGCCATCCCCATACGGGAAGTGGAACACGGCCTGCCGTTCGGTCTCGTCTTTATACACGGAATCCCACAAATAGAACAGGACCTTGGAACGGAAATCGTCAAACAAAATTTTCAGATCATCACGCTTTGGCTTAATGAAGAACTCGCCCATCTGCTTGTCTTCGCTTTGCGTGGCGTCGTAAATGTCGGCATTAACTTTTTTCAAGAAATCGAGCCACTTGTATTTTGAATCACCAATTTCTATTATAAAACCAGCCTCAGAGTGGTCATAATTGATAGGCACATACTCCCAGTCAAAGCGACGCTTGAATGCGCTGTCCATGGGGAACAGCGACTGGTCACTGGTGTTCATGGTGGCGAGAATGTTCAAGTTCGGCGGGAGCTTGAGCTTGCCATCGCCAACTTTAGTTTCGTACTCGCTCCAAATGGTTTTCAGAATGGAATCTTCTTTAAGCCATTCAGCAAAATCGCAATCCGCATCAATTGAATATTGCGAGAATCCTTCACTGTCGCGGTCAAGCAACTGGAAAATATCACCGAAAATCTGGGCGCAGTTCCCGCGGTTGATTTCTTCGATAACTAGGAATACTTGAATATCTTTTTCTTCTTTGTCATTCTCGCCATTCCCGTTGTCATTCCCGCGAAGGCGGGAATCTCTCTGCAGATACAGCTCCCAAGCCGCAGCGTAAGCCTTTGCGAAAACCTGCGGAACAAAGGAATAGGTGATTGTACCATCATCTTTCGAAAATTGCAATTGTGCTTTTACCGCGGCAGATAAGTTTGCCTTTTTATATTGTTCTTCACCTATCCCAGAATGTTTCACAATTTCACTTATTGTTTTGCCATTCAAAGAATTAGCATATCGCAATCCGAATAATACAATTGCACTCGTTTTATCAGATTCTTCATTATCTGAAAAGAACTCGGATAACTTCTTGGCAAGTTGTTCTTCGGACAACGATCCATCATCGCTGCACTGAACTTTTTTAGGCTTGTAGGCGCCCACGAATTGCGCATAATCGTAATCAGGATGGAACGAGGTGCGGAATACCTGTTGATTTCGAACGGCTTCATTAACCTTAAAAGACTTGCCCGTACCAGGAGCGCCGAAGAAGATTTTTTGTTTTGTCATATTAACCTCAACTACTGCTGGTGATGGTTCTGGCGAAGGAGTACTATTTCCTTTATAAACTTTATCATAGTATTCTTGATAAATATCAAGCATGTTCTTCAAGTCATCTTGAAGAATCTCCTCAGACGGAATATTTTGTTTTGAATATTTCTTATAAAAAATTGTACCCTTTTGGTATTTTTTTCCAAGGTCGGTTATATCGTTTCCAAGATTGATATTTTCATCTGATAAAAAACTACGATTGTTAAGTTGAGCCGATATACGAGCTGCATTTTCGCGAAGCGCCCTGATGGTTTCACTCGCAGTGGAATTTTTCCCAGCCTCTGTAACACCTTGATTGAGAGTCAAATACAATGAGTTCCCATCTGAAGATAGCAGATAAACGATATACACGCCATTTTGAGCGCTTAAAGTGATGTCTTTTCTAAAAATTGCCAACCAAGGAACCTTAGCCCAATTTCCTTGACCAACACTTCCGACAACTTTATATTCCTTGCTATCAACTAATTGGGTTTCATATATTTTTTGAGGAGCAACATCACATATAGAATTGTAGATTGATGCATCTTTTCCAAATATCTGACTTTTCCCAGGAATATAATCTTCCAGAAAATAATTCAATATTTCTGTTAATTGCTGTGCCATAATTTTACCCCTCGATTTCCATCAATACAATCGGAGCTTTTTCGCCCATGCTTGGCAATGCCCCAAGAGTGTTGTAGTCGATAAATTCTACGGCTTCTTCGTAATCCATATCATCAGACAGCATCAGTGAACGAACCATTTTTTCATATGCATAAATGACACGACCATCTTCGCTAACGCCAACAACGGCATCTACAAAATCAGGCTTTTCAAGAACTACGCTATCCTCATAGCCGTGCTCGCAAAGATATTCCTTGAGAGAATCAAGCGTGAGCGGAGGAAAATCGGCATTCTCGATTTGCTTGACAAAATCACTCGGACTTAATTCGAAGAAATTGGCGAGTTTTTCAATAATTTCGAGAGAAACATTACGGCGGCCGTTTTCAATGTCGCTCATATAGCGACGGCCCACACCTGTTTCAAGAGCAAGTTTTTCCTGCGAAACACCTTTCTGCGAACGCAGAGCGCGAATTGCTTTGCCAATATTATTTTGAAGAGACATATAAAAAAATCATTAAAACCGTACTCTTCAAACATATAAATAGTGCAGTTTTTAACCACGCTATATAGTGCACATTATTAAAAATTCATCTAATAATTCAATATGCGGTTGGAAATGCGTATCGAGAACAAAACGGTATGGCTCACACAGGCGCCAACCGGCGGCATTCTCGCCAAGAACCCGTTTCGACGAGATCGTGTTAATTACGCTCCTCGTGAAATCGGTCAGTCATTCCGTAGTATTCATTGACCCTTTTGCCACCATCAAGGTGTTGAAATTTGCAGCGATGCGTACGAATGGCATGTAGATGGTTATATATTCCACACCGAGAAAAGTTCTCAATCAACTTCTAATTAGTTTTTCCGTATACTCACACATGGGGTAATTCGTGCAACCGACAAACCAGTAGCCGTTCTGCCCTTTCCGTTTCACCAAGAAGCCACCGCAGTTGGGGCATGGTTTCGGGTTTAGCAGGATTTTCGGGTCTCGCAGCGTATAGCGGCACCGCGGAAAGTTGGAGCACCCCACAAAATGGTTCCCGTTATGTTCAACTTTCAATAGGGTTCCGGTCTGGCAACGCGGGCAACGGGCACTTGATTCGCTGTTCTGCGTAATGGACGTGTAACAAACAGCCTGCGATTCGGGGAATTCCTTGAAGAACAGAGACGGCCTGTTGCTGTCGGTCAAGATGAACGTCCTGTTCTTTGTGCGGGTGATGGCGACGTAAAAGAGTCTCCTTTCTTCGGCAAACCGATAGTCTTCGGAATCTGTCAATACGAGGTTCAGCACCTTATCGTCCTGTATTTGGTTCGGGAACCCGAGCTTGTCATTCTTGAAATTCAGCAAGATGACGTTGTCGGCCTCCAGCCCCTTCGACTTGTGCACAGAAAGGAAATCGATGTTCAATTCGGGTATGGGTAGGTATTTCAGTTTTTCTTGTTTGTTCTGGTGCGTAATCCTGAAAAGGCCGGATTCCTCAAGCATGTCCCTGTCGTAATTGGTCCTGCCCAGAAGCAATATTGAGGCCTGCATGCCGAATTCCGAGACAATTTTCTTGATGGCCTTATCCAGCGCCTGACTAGGGTCTTCTTTGTACCCCCAGAATACAAGCGGGTAGTTAAGCGACTTGTCCGAACGCAGGTCTTTTTTAAGTTGCTGCGGATTTTGAAGAATAAATCGAGACGCTTCGTCTATGAGTTGTTGCGAATTTCGGTATGTTTTCTCGATTTTCAGAACTTCGGTATACCCGAAGTACTTCTGGAATTCAGTAAATAGAGAAATGTCGCTCCCGGCAAATCGGTAGATGGATTGCCAGTCATCACCGACGCAGAATAGCTTGGCTCCGGTCCGTTCGACTATACTCTGCAAAAGATTGAACCTGGACTTGGATATGTCCTGATATTCGTCAACAATAACATAGCGGTAATTGTTGATTCTGCAACCGGTACGCACCCTGTCGGCCGCAAGGTTGATCATGTCAGAAAAATCTATCGCGTTCTTTGACGAGAGGAAATTCTGGTATCCGGTCAAAAGAACCTTGATTATGTCGAGGAACAGGTTTGTCCTTTCGAAAAGGAACGGGTTGTATTCATTATGGACAACACTGTTACGGAGCGTCTCGATGTCTTCTAGCCTGTAGTTGTTTGACTTGAACAACGTGATAAAGGTGCAGCAGAGTTTCATGAACTCGGCGATGTACTTGTTACTTTTGCTCTTGTAGACGGTATTGAAAATATCGAGAAAATCGCGAGGCTTGAATTCCACATGGTTTTCTACCAGAAGTTCCTTCAGTTTGCTCAAAAGGACGCCTTCGGAATTGTAGTAGGAATATGTCTCAATTAGCTTGGTGCCATATAGTTTGTGTAGCTCGCGCTTCCATCTGATTCCGTCTAGATATTTCTGCTCTTCTATCGGAGGCAACCATGGAACGGTAAAGTTCTTGCTGATGCCGAAGTGTTCCAAATAAATTTTGTAATCCGTAAGGTAAAAGTCGGGCTTGTACGCTTTTCGGAACGGGTCGCCTCCGTCGTGTTCATACTGTTTCTCATATTCATAGTTAATACCATTCAAGAAGAGAAAATTCGCGATTTTCGTTTCTTCCAGGCTCTTAACTTTCTCGTTGTTCAGTGTGGTGAGCACTTTTGCCCTGTCGGCGCCAGTTTCGTTGATATACTTTTCTTGTTCGTATCTCGACTTGATGGTTTCAAGGTCAGCATTCTTCTCGATCTCGTACAACTCTCCGATGGATTGATACTTTTCCATGTCTTCGGGAATTTCGAGATAGTACGCAAAATACTCCGTCAGGGTTTTTATCAGGTCGGGATAGTTGTTGAGTTCTTTCTCGAAGAAATCATGGACGAAAGCACTCAACTCGGATTCGTCAGCTACTTCAGGGCGCGCGCCGTCGGCTTGTTTGATGATATCGAGCCCCAGTTTGTGGAATGTCCCCGCCTCTACTTGGATTCCGAGCTTGCCCTGAATACGGTCAGTCATTTCCTTGGCGCTCTTTTTTGTGAACGAAAGGAGCAAGATATCTTTCGGGTCGACGGACTTCTGTTCGCAAAGGTACTTTACCTTCGCGGCAATTGTAAGCGTTTTGCCGCTACCTGCGCCAGCCAGCACGAGGATGCGGTCTTCGTCGTTGATGACGGCCGTGCGCTGCTGCATGTCCAGAGATTTGCCGTCAATATTCGAAAGCATTTCGTCGCAGCGTTTGGACTCTTTTTGAACGAATACTGCGTTTGATCGTTGGAAATGATTGCGGAACGAACTGCAGATCGCTTTCAAACTCGCGAAGCTTTCGTATTCGTCATCGTCGCGGCGAACGTCGACTTTCTCTACATCCTTGTCGATGCCCTGCCATTTCTGGGTAAAACGAATTTCATCATAGTGCGTGACGTATTGTTTCGATAGTTCAGAAAGTTCTGAGAAGAATTCCGTTACACGAGGCATTTGCGCCTGAATTGACTCTCGCCGTCTGATTTCGATATTTGTAGCAAGAACCCGGTTGGGGATATCCCCGTAGTCCGTCAAGAATTTGCTGAAATCATTGAAGTCGTTAAATTTCTTTAGATGGCTGAACCTAGAGATTTGCTTGTACAGTTCGTTCCATTTTGTAAGGAAAGCGGTTTCTTCTTCTTTTTCAACATAGTGGGTCAGCAAGTTTTTCAGTTCAACCGTGAATGCGAAAAGTTGTTCATGGAAACCGGGAATTTTCTGGTCGAATTCGACCTCTAGCTTTTTGCGGCGCTTAAAATGTAGGGACGAAAAAAAAGCCAAAAAAGCAATAAAAAAAATGACCACAGTAACCATGGTTGTTAATATAAATCATTTTAAAAGCAATCGTTAAATTCCCTGCAACTAAGTTATTCCAACCTGAGTGAAGACGTCGACTTCCCAGGGTTTTAGGGGCAGAGCTCCTAGGAGAGGGGGTGTCCGGAAGACCCGGGGAATGTGGCCATGGACCCTATCGGTTGCGCTTCGCGCTCCCTCCAGGGTGACATTAGGGCCACCGAGCCGGGGCTGCAGGCAGGGGGACTCTTCCCCCACCAAGTAAAAAGGCGGCGTCATTCTTCCATCAGTACCGCGATGTCGTCCTTGTCGAAGTCGGTGCCGAAGGCTTGCCGGTAGCTCGATTCCAGCGCCTCTCCGGGGGTGCAGTTTTCCCTGAACAGGACCATGCCGCTGTCCAGGCATTCCATGTCAAGCTCGCCGTCGGTGTCGATGCTTTCCGGCCGGAACGTGGACCATAGGCAATAGTCGGTGAACCCTTCCCGAATGTCTTCTTCGAGCAGGTTGTCGCCCGTGCCCGCCTGGACTTTCAGGAACGCCTTTGCGCTCTTGACCCATGCGAGTATCGCGCCGCCGAACGTGTCGTTTTCCATAGTGCCTCCGCCCCAAAAGATAGATAATGCTAGTGACAGAAAATGACATTCTAATTATACCGAAATCGGTACAATTATTTTCAAAAACTCTTGACACGGGCTGCGCGAGGATGTATATTTAGTGAACAAATGTTCTAGTGCTCAAAATTTCAAAAAGTTGTGGTTTTACGCTTGTCCGCAGCGAAGGAGTGAAAAAATGGCGAAAAAGAGGCAAAAATTTATCGAAACTTGCGCACTCTCTTTGTTTTATATATATTTAAACATGCGCACTATCTATAATTAAGCAACCCGCAAACTCGCGCACTCTCTAAAAGAGGTGAAAAAATGGTCTTTAAACGCAAAATATATGCCAAGCTCCTTGAATGGAAGAATTCCGCTCGTGGCAAACGAGCCCAGCTTGTCGAAGGGGCTCGGCGAATCGGTAAATCCACCATTGTGGAAGAGTTCGCCAAACGTGAATACCGTTCCTATATCCTGATAGATTTTAACGATGTTTCGACAGCGGTCTTGAACGCGTTTAACGACCACTTGGGCGATCTCGATACGTTTTTCATGATTCTTTCGACTGAATACGGGGTGGAACTTTTCCGTCGCGAATCCATCATCATTTTTGACGAGGTGCAGCGGTTCCCCAAGGCGCGCCAGTCTATCAAGAAACTTGTCAAGGATGGGCGCTACGATTACCTGGAAACAGGCTCTCTCATCTCTATTCGCCAAAATGTCAAAGACATAACTATCCCATCCGAGGAGCGTTCCATCGATATGCACCCGATGGACTTCGAGGAATTTTGCCTTGCGCTCGGAGAGGCGCAGATGGTCCGCTACATCAAGGACTGCTTCGACAGGCGTAAACCTCTGGAACGCACGCTCCACGAAAAGGCGATGCTTATTTTTAGGCAATACATGCTTGTGGGCGGAATGCCGAAAAGCGTCGATGCATTCCTGGAGAACCGCTCCTTTAATGCGAGCGACGAAGAAAAGCGTGACATATTGAAGATGTACCGCGAAGACATCATGAAAATGGATGTTCGCTACCAGTCGAAAGTCTTGTCCATTTTTGACCAGATTCCGTCTTTTCTCTCGCAACACGAAAAGAGAGTCGTTTTCAACGAGGTTGAAGAGGGCTCGTATTTTTCGCAGTATGCGGAGACGTTCTTTTGGCTGGGCGATGCGCGGATGGTCAACGAATGCTTCAACTGCACCGATCCGAACATCGGGTTGGCGTTAAACGAGACTCGGGCCTACATCAAGTGCTACATGGGCGATACGGGCCTCCTCGTCAGCCACGCCTTTAACGAAAACGAGATTACCGAGAACGAACTTTACAAACAGATTCTAAATGGCGAGCTGACCTTGAACGAGGGAATGCTTTACGAAAACGCCATTGCGCAAATCCTTGCGGCAAATGGACACAAGCTATTTTTCTACACGCATTACAACGAAGAAAAGCACCGCAACGATATCGAGATTGATTTCGTGATACAGAGCGGAGGCAGGTTGAATTTCAAGATTATGCCGATTGAAGTCAAATCGGGCAAGCGCTACAGATACGAGTCTCTCAAACGTTTCCGAGAAAAATTCGGCGAACGTCTCGGAGAATCCTACATCATACATCCCAAGAACTTTGCGATAACTCACGATGGCGTTGTCTGCATCCCCGCCTATATGGCGATGTGCCTCTAATTTCGTGTAGCGAATGGAGACTAAATCCGGGCTTCTTGCATTTTCTCCGGCATGTGTCGCATGCCGGGGGTTCTGGCTTCGCAATCGTTATACATTGGAATTTTTAGGTACTTGGGAAACTATTCACAATCCTGGTTTTAAAGTGGTCGAATTTGACCACTTTAGGAAGGAGGCCGGATTGCCCACATTCGTGCTGAGTTGTAGTGAATGGATTGAGAAAACGAATGCCATTGGCATAGTCGTAAAGAAAGGGCGTTATGGCGGCACTTACGCCCATAAGGACATCGCTTTTGAATTTGGCTCGGCAATAAGTGTATCGTTTAAGTTGTATCTTATTGAGGAATTCCAGCGGCTTAAAGAAGAAGAGCAAAAACAAATTGGATGGAGCGCTAAACGGGAACTGGCGAAAATCAATTATCGCATACATACCGACGCTATCAAGCAGAATCTAATTCCTCCAAAGCTCACTGCACTGCAGAAATCTTTCGTGTATGCTGATGAAGCAGATATGCTCAATGTTGCAATGTTCGGAAAGACTGCCAAGGAATGGCGTGATGAAAACCCCTTGCTGAAAGGTAATATTCGCGATTACGCTTCAATTAACCAGCTAATTTGCCTTTCTAATATGGAAAACCTGAATGCCGTTTTTATAAACGACAACCTCTCTCAATCTGAACGCTTGGAAAAATTGAACAAAATAGCTATTCAACAAATGACGGTCCTTGAGAATGTTGACGGACGGAAGCTGTTGATTGAGAGTAAAAAATAAAAAAGCTATGTCCACAATTCTCCTCAAGAACATATACAAAGAAGGTGAATTGGACAAGGACTCAACTTGTAAGGAATATTTACAAGTTGCCCATGAAGGATGCAATGTGCTGAAATTTGCTGCAATGCGTGCGAAGGGCGTGCAGGCAGTTGTTTATTCAGCGCGTATCACTCCGGAGTTCAGGGCGGCTGCGGATTTGCACAAAAAGCTGTATCCCGGCCTGGATTTAAAGACAATGCGCACGATTCACGACCGCTTCTTGCTCGTCGACGACAAGGTGTATCACTTCGGAGCCTCTTTTATAAAATACGAAGGCCGAGAGCAGCGGCAATGCTTGCATTGACATTGCCGAGGCCAAGTATTTTGGCTCAAAGAGCAACGATATGGGCAACGAGATGACGGCGTTCAGCGTCTTGGACTTCGTTACCCCCGCAGAAGTCATCGAGAAAATCCAGGAGAGCATGGAGGGGCGGTGAAAAAGGAGTTTTTTTTGATGAAAAATGGTGAAAAACCGCTAAAATCGCGTTTTTTTTGAATTATTTCTTTGGAAAATATCAAAAAAACGGCGAATTATTTGTTTGGAAAATATCCGAAATTGACTATATTTTTCTTTGGAAAATGTCCGAAGGCGGTTCTAGAATGTATTTTGAGCGAAAAATTGACAGATTCTTGTTGGAATGGTCCAAGCAAAAAAGCCACAAGCCGCTGCTGCTACGTGGGGCACGCCAAGTAGGGAAATCTAGTTCTGTTGAACACCTGGGTGAGCACTTCGAAAATTGCGTCAGCATCAATTTTGAAAAGAATCCGGAATACAAAGAGGTTTTTAACAAAAATCTGGATGTGAATAGAATCGTTGCTGAAATTTCCGCTATAAGTGCCAGGCCTATTATTCCTGGACGGACGCTCCTTTTTCTAGATGAGGTTCAGCTTTGCCCCGAAGCGATCATGTCGCTCCGTTTTTTCAAGGAGGATTTGCCCTGCTTGCATGTGATTGCCGCCGGATCACTGCTTGAATTCGCCCTACAGGAACTCCCGACTTTTGGCGTGGGCCGCATCCATTCCATGTTCATGTACCCCATGACCTTTGACGAGTTCGCGCAGGCAAACGGTTTTGACGAGCTTCTAAAAATCCGCGATCAGGCATCGAGCGATAAGCCGTTGCCGGAAACGATTCATAATAAATTCGTGGAACTTTTCAGAACCTACCTCATGGTGGGCGGAATGCCAGAAGTAGTCGCCAAATGGGTTGAAAGCAAGGACTATCTACAATGTCAATCTATCCAAGACGACATTCTGATTTCGTACAAAGATGACTTTGCCAAATACAAGAAGAATGTCGACCCTACTTTACTCAGGGCTGCATTCCGAAGTGCGGCATTGCAAATCACAAAGAAATTCACGTATGCAAAGGTAGGGAACGGTTACAAAACAGAAAAAATCCGTGAAGCCATGCAGTTGCTTACCCTTGCGGGAATTGTCACTCCCGTAACACGTTCTGCAGCAAACGGCCTCCCTTTGGGGAGCGAAGCGAATCCGTCTTATCAAAAATACCTGCTTCTCGATTCCGGTTTGCAATTACGTTTAATGAATATGTCCCTTGGCGACATTTCCGAGACTATCTCTGCAATTCTCACGGCAAGTGCCGCGGATCTTGTGAACAAGGGCTCGTTGGCAGAAATGGTTGCTGGGCTTGAACTTTTACGGAACAAGACGCCAAATATGCGGCACGAATTGTTCTATTGGACGCGGATGCAAAAGAATAGCCTGTCCGAAGTGGATTATGTGGATTCCCTTGGTGGGCATGTCATGCCTATCGAGGTCAAGGCAGATACCCAGGGGGGCATGAAGAGCCTATGGAATATGATGCGCGAGAAAAATCTTTCGAACGCTTATCGTATTTCTCTTGAAAACTTAGGGCAATTCGACTACCATGATTCCGAAGCGGAAAATGCAATTCGCCACGTTCAAATATGTCCGCTTTACGCCATATCGCAGATAAAGTAGAATTGGTTGAGCAAAAGTTCTTTAAGGAGCCCCAAACCCTTCCAAAACCTTGTACAGCAGGGCGTACTGGGTCTTTGCTTCGGTGTCGGAGAGGTTCACGCAGCTAGCCATGGACTTGGGGACGCTCGCGGCTTTGCGCTTGAGCGATTCGCCTTCGGCGGTGAGGCTTACGGAAAATTACCAAAAGTCAATAGTTTTAAGAAAAAAATTTCTTAAAGGCCGTTTTTTACAAAAAAAAGCCACCCGAGGTGTTTCCCGGGCGGCTGCTCAACAAAGAGTAAATTTTACTTGAGTTGTACGCGGAGGGTCTTGCCTGCGCTGCGCACCAGGTAGATTCCCTTCGCAAGGCCCGCCTGCTTCAGGGTTTCCGTAAGCGAAACGCCTGCGCGGTTACTTACGATCCCCACAAGGCGGCCACTTGCATTGAACACCTTCAGGGAACGTTCCGTGTTCGGCACAAAGTTCACACTGTAGGCGCGGAGAGCCGTGGTGCTGAGTTCCGATTCGGTGAGTGCGAACTGGATCCAGTCCATGTTCACGTAGCTGCCGGTAAATTGGATTCGCAGCACATGGTCGCCCTTTTCAAGTTCAGCCGTTTCGCCTTGGACAAAGCCGTAAGTATTCCAGTCTTCGCCCTGCGGCACCACGACCGTATCGGTAATGGCCTTACCATCGAGGAACAAGCGGAAGCTGCCGCCTTCGAGGCCTGTCGCCACGTTGGCGCGGAACACGTACTTGCTAGCAAGAATCACGTTCACGGAGTATTCCACCCATTCACCCGCCTGGGTGTAACCGATGGCATAGCCCTTGCAATCCTGGGTCATGGCAGAATCGGCGCAACCAAGGCCAACGACATCCACGCCGTCTTCGCGGTAAACATTACCTTCATTCACGAAATCCTTGTCGTAGAAGGACACACTCTGTCCACCTTCGTCGTAATCTTCGGCCTGAATGGCCCCCGGAATGCTGAACTGAACCGTATACGGAGCCTGTTCCACGGCACCGCTAAAGTCGGCAAGCGGAATTTCCTTAATGTCACGGATATAGCGGAAATCTTTCTCGATACCGGCGTTATTCACAACATCAGCGCTGTAATAGTCACCGGACTGCTGTATGGTATTCTGCCCCGCCTGATTCTGGCCCACGCCTGCAGGGGAATTCTTGAACACGTTTTCCTTCACGGTAAAGCCGCTGGAGCCTTCGTCCAGGTAAATGGGCACGTTCCAGTAGTCGGCCCACTTGGATGTTCCGTTATCGTGGATGTAGTTGTGCTGGATTTCGCTACCGGTCCCCTGGTTAGAGAGGGTGTAAATCGGGCCAGAGTCGCAAAGCAAACGGGAAATATGGTGAATTTCGTTCCAGTTCACATGGTTATTGGTCATGGCAGTCTGCTGCTTTGTCCAGCCAAACCCAATGGAAATACCGGAGTAATAAGTGTAAGAGACTTCGTTATGTTCGATCACCACATAGCGGGGGTAACCGGCGCCAATACCTACAGCACCCTGATGCTCATTCGTCACGTTGGTGACCAGGTTGTTCTTGACCGTATCGCGGGTACTGATTTCTTCCTTGTCGGACGGATTGTAGGCGATATGAATTTCGGTAGTGGAGTCCTGATAGAACTTGCCGAGCATAATGCCTGCAGCGCCGATTTCGAAAAAGGCGTTACCCTGGATCATGTCGTCATTGGTACCAGAAACAAAGTCGAGGCCCGTAGCCGCAATCTGCGAGAACACGTTGCCCTGCACCAAGAAGTGGTGCGCATTTTCGACGCGGAACGCCGCATCGGGGCGCCACAGCAAGAACTTGTTGCTATTCAGCTTTTCCCAGTTGCCGCGACCAGGATCCGCAAGCACGTCCACATTGAAGTTTGCTGCCTGCAAATCCAAGAAACCTTCATCGCTCGGGCGTGTATAGTTAGAATGGGCAAAGGTCAGGCCTTCGAAAGCCATATAGCCCACTTTGTTCTTGGTATCTTTACCCAAAACGCTGAACAAAGTATTGAGGCGGGGAGCAACCACGTGGGCCGTCGCCATGCTTTCGCCGGAACGGGGCTTATAGTAAAGCACATGTTCCTTTTCATCCAGATACCATTCACCCGGAGCGTCAATCAAGTCGTAGGAATTTTCGAGATAGAAAACCTGCTGCTTGGGAGGATTGCTCGCGAAGGCTTCGCCAAGCATCGGGTATGCGCGGTGGAACAGTTTGGTGCGTTCAGGATCCTTGGGAATGAGCTTTGCCGTACCGCCGTTCACCTGGGCCTTTTCCAAGCGCAAGATGTTTTCGGACCAGGCGATCATCAAGTGGATTTCGACATCTTCGATGTTCTTGATATTCTTGATGTAGTCGGCGGAGACATCGAAGGCGCGGCCCGAAGAGTCTACCTTTGTGAGGCGCACGAAGTCGTGGTCGAAACCGCCGTTGCCCTTTTCGTTTGCGGCAATCACGTTGGGGAAACAGGCACGAACCGCCTTGCGGTTGTTCACGTAAAGCTGGCGGAAACGACCGTCCACACCTTCGGCTTTCCAGATGTTGTTCGCCTCGTCGTGAATGGTCCAGCCGGTAATGCCCATACCGCCGGTAATCAAGGGCCTTTCGCCATCGGCCGCTTTATAACGCACGTAGAGGCCGTCCTTACCACCGTCACGTTCGTCAAAGTTGATTGTTGCGGGGAGCGCGTAGGTGCCTTCGCGAAGAATGACTTCGATGTCGCCGGTCATGGTGCCGTTAATGGCGCGCACGGCTTTTTGCGCCTGCGTAATCGTCTTGAACGGAGCATCTTTTGTACCCTTGTTAGAGTCGCTTCCGCTCGGAGACACATAGAAAGTCGCCTGGGTGGCAGCCACAGCAGCCCCGGCAAAAGCCAGGGAGCAGCCAAAAGCAATTGAAAGAATCCTTGTATCCATAGAAAAACCTCGCATCCGTTTACAAAATTATCTTTTAAAAGCAAAAAAAGAACTCCCGGGAAGGGAGTTCGTGTTGACAAGTTGTCAATGGCTCAGCGCACCTGGATTCGGCGGGTAACGCCCGCACCGCGCACCATGTATACGCCGTTTGCAAAACCTGCCGCCTTGAGGGATGCTTCGATAGATGCAGCGGCCGGCCCTTGCGAGTTCACATTCCCCAGAAACTTGCCGGTCATACTGAACACCTTGAGTGTTTCGGAACACAGGCGGGAAAGATGTACTTCGCGAGAGACGGGTCGTGATTCAATACGCGTCGTATTCGGATCCGTAAACTGCAGCCAGTCTATGTTCACATAGGCACCCGTAATCAAGATGCGGAGAACATGTTCGCCCTTCTCCAACTTGACGGTACCGACTTCAATTTCCTTATAGACTTTCCAGGTCGTATCAATTTTCGCCACCTTGATAGAATCGGTAATTGCCTTTCCATCCATAAACAGCTGGAAGCCCGCCGTTTCGGAAGCAGTCGCGACGTTCGCCGTCAACGTAAGTTCAGTGTCAGATTCCACATTCACGCTGTATTCCAGCCATTCGCCCGCCTGCGTGTAACCCACGGCAAAGCCTTTGCAGGAAACCGTCCCGCAAGCCGCATCGTCTATCGACTCGATATCCACGGCATCTTCGCGGTAGGCCTTGCCCTGATTTTCGGAGTCCTTATCGTAGAAGGTAAAGCGGTTTCCACCTACGTCGTAATTTTCCGCCTCGATCTTGCCCGGAATTACGGCAATTTTTCCCTCATAAGCTTCGCGTTCCGGCGGGTCCGTTTCGACGGTATCGGCCCAGGCCTTATGCATACGGTCAACACCCGACTGGTTCACGATTTCAAGCTTGATATTCGCGCCTTCGCCGCTGCGCTTTGTCATGCTGTACCAGTCGCCATCGCGGAGTCCCGGCCAGTAGAAGCTACCCATTTCCCATTCGTGCAGCTGATCAGACATGCCGCGAATGTAGGCCATGAAGTAGTTCGTCGGAGTAGAATTATAGTCCATGGTTTCGTAATGCACTCCAGCCTTGTCGCCAGGGCTCATCGCGCCACCCCATTCCGTACACACGGTGCGGTCGGCATACTTGCCCACCTTGTACTTAAAGCTATTTCGCCAACCTTCTTCGGTATTGATGCTCATATTCCAGAAAGTGTATTCATGAACCGCAAAAAGGCAACCTTCAAAGCGCGGGTCATCGGCAATGTCGGGCACGTTCTGCGCCATCCCCGTACCATCGAGCAAGATATGGTCGCGTGGCACATTCGGGAACTTTTCAAGCCACTCTGCATAAAGGTTGCGCAGTTGGTCTTTGGTGTACATGTGCGGTTCGTTGAAAATTTCAAAGTAGGCATTCGGATGGTCGCCGTACTTTTCGACGAGCCTACTCCACATTTTCCACCAATCGTCCATATTCTTCGGGCCGGACGGCTGCGAAGGGCCCCAATAGCCCATCACCAGGCGACCATGTTCCAGCGCCACATCCAACGCCCCCGAATACATTTCGAAAGCGGTCAAAATCGTCGGTTCGTTCACCGGCATACGCACGCTGTTCGTACCCAGTAATTCCTGGAACTGCCCGATCACACGTTCAGCCACCACCGACGCGGACTCGTAATTATCGGCAAGGCTGAGGCCCGAAAGCACCAACACCTCAGAAACAAAATTGTCGCGTTTATCGGCCCAGTTCACGCCACGGAACTGACTCGTGACGGCAAAGGAATTTACCGTCGAAATGGCCATAGCAGCCAAAACACCACAGGCAATATGCCTGATCTTGAAACCAAACCTCATAAGAACACCATTCCTTACTCTAAGCGCTCACTCCAATATGAAAATTACCTTTTATAATGCAAAAAGGAACTCCCCAAAAGGAGTTACTGTGGATAAGATGTCAATAGTTCGGCCCTTTAGAATTTTTCATTCACTTGTTTACAAACATCCACTAAATATTCTGCAATTTCACTAAAAGTTAGGTCCGCTAAATAAAGCTCTTTCGGATAATCCCCCTCAATTGAATTTTCCATACACGTAATACTAACTTCATATTCTAAATCTTTGACACTAGATTTCAATTTATCGCATTCAGAATCGATATAACTCGATGAGCATCCCATATACGATATCGACATCAGTACACTATTTCCACTTTGTTGGAGAGATGACTTAACTCCACATCCATCTATAAATCGGCCTTCAACATACACCTTATTAGAATTCCACCTAAGATAGGTACGGTAATCCGTACTTACGGAACATATTTTTCCTGAAGTGACATCATCGAAATTATTCTGCTCCTGAGAACTCCATTCTGAGCCATTTCTTCCGTATTCAATGCTATTTGTTCCAAAACCGGCATCAGCTTCACTATCACCATAGCCGCTACAGGCATTCAACGTTATGAATGCGTTCACGGCAATAAAAAGGAATGTAATTCGACTAATCATCTTACTCCTTGGTTTGATATAAAACATTTTTCCAATCTTCAATCAACTGTTCCAGCGATTTTTTCTTATTCAATCCAGAAGAGCTCGGTAGATACGGGAGAAAATTTATCTGACGAGAAAACAGCTCCGTATTCATCTTTTCTTGATATTTCTTAGAAAAAATCTTTGAGGCTTTTTTCCCATTAAACGCGACAGTCTTAATATTAGGATTGTTTTTTATAAAATCCCTTATAGATTCATAATCGAAAGTCGCATTCTTTATGTTTTTATCATCACTATTTTTGCGATTTGCCGTTTTACAAACGTCCCACAAGGCGATGCGAGTCGATTTTAACAAATCAGACTTTTCAGCATTAGAAAAAGACGCTTTGCTATTTTGATTCTGTAAAGACGCAATTATCTTCCAGAACCTATTGCTTGGACTACAATAGTATTGGGGTGTACCATATTCATCGGCACTCTTTATTTTTTCGTTCACCTCGAGAGTTTTATCCCCCGGGAGCGATCCCAATATCAGGATTTCGGAATCTTCGTTAACGATCGCTTCGAGTCTATTTTTTGTTTTCATAGAATTCTCCTTTTTTAGAGTTGAGTATTGAAACGTTTTTTTAGTCTTTAAGACAATGGATGGCACAAGTGGCCTACGGATCATCCTGGATGCAACGAACGGAGAAGCCATCGTCCTTAGTGTGGAAGTCAAAGTACGCTTCGGCCGTACCCAAGTACCAGCGGTAGGCGTAATCGTTATTGCGCTCAGATGCACTCCAAAAGCAGGCGTAGAAACCAGCGTTGTAGAAATAGCCATAGTAGACGCCAACAGGTAAAGCAGAGAACCCGTATGCATCGGTCGCTTTGGGCCATTCAGTCCAGCCAGTCGCCTGCATCGCATAGGGATTTTTTTCTATAGTTGAATAGAGTTTTCGCCATTCATATTCATCAGGTAAATGCCACCCCTCAGGACATACTCCACGAATCGATTCAGCAAGTCCGCATTCATTGCCTTTGCCACATTTTTCTTCAGACATACCTACCGCCGCAGCCCAGGTATAGAGCCGACCATACTTTGCGCAGCTATCGACAGAATTATTATAGCAGAAGCTGTTTTCCACTTCATAATTCAAATTTTCCGCCATCCAAGTCTGAGAGTCAATAGCGACTGTTTTATACGTTTTTCCATCACGAGCGTCCGTCATATTCCCCCTTACCACAGAAATCACTGCATTCTGGACGCAACGAATTGGTAAGGAACAGATTTGATTGGTATTACCGAAACTCGCACTATTTGCATCCAAGTTCCAATAGAAGATGTCGCCGCGAGAGCAGTGGCGAATGCTATCGCACTTAGTGGAACTCCAGAATTTAGCGGGAGAACCGTCATACCGGAAATAAGACTCGGTGCAGTGGTAACCAGCAGGGAGCGCGGAAAAGCCGTATGCATCAGTCGCTTTGGGCCAATCCGCCTGGCCCGTTGCTTGCATCGCATAAGGATCATTTCCCATAGCCAAATAGAGGGATCGCCATTCGCTTGTATCGGGTAAATGCCAACCACTAGGACACGCATTCTTCGCTGCAAACCAGCCATAGAGTTGACCATATTTCGCACAGCTATCTGCAGATTTTTTAAAGCAAAAACTACCTCCTTCATAAATCAGATTTTCCGCCATCCAGGTTTGAGAACCAATCGTGACTGTTTTATAGGTCTTTCCATCACGAGAATCCGTCAACAAGCCATATTCAATTCCGTTAGCATTCATATTCGAAGATTCCCCAAAGCCACTACTTGATTCGAGTTGGCCTTCAGGATTATTTTCACCGGTTTCCGGCTGCGTCACGGCATTTTCGTCGCCATCGCCAGAACTACAGGCGACAAGCAACGCCGACGCTACAACAGAAAGAATGAAGAGGGGTTTCATAGAAACGTGCCTCAAGAGTCCTGATTTTTTCATATCGATAATCCTCCAGCTTGTGGTAAAACCTACAACCAAACGTTTCCTATTTTTTCATTTTAACCTCGACAAATTTCTTTCTCAAATCAGTTAATCTATCACCATATAGTTTTCTTAATTCTTTATGTCCGTTACTATTTCCATTGAAAACACGAAGATACTCTTTTCCTATTTCTTTTTTCTCCGATTCTTTCAACTTTTCCAAATCAACAAGTTCATATTCTATTTTTAGTTTATCTATAAAATCATCAATTCTTTCTTTCAAATTTTCGGGACCATATTCCGCAAGCAACACACCCCCAATACTCTTGCGCAAAGTCGACTTCGCCCGACCATTGACATGATTATCTTTTAACCTTTTTTCCAAAGAGTCTGCTTTCCCCACATAAATGCAATATAAGCCATACTTTTGTTCCATTTCCTTTTCAAAATCTTTTGATGTAACCCCTAATACATCCAATATTGTTTTTAATTCGGTTCTTTTCGCCCACCACTTATAAATGCCGGAGTTACTTTCTAGTGAGCGTTCCGCCTTTTCGCGAAGGCTCTTTGCATCAATCAGTGTTCCGTTCATATTAGTCTCCTTTTTTAGAGTTGAGTGTTGAAACGTCTTTTAGTCTTTACTACAACGGATGTCACTAGATGGTCTACGGTCCGTCCTTTAGGCAACGAACAGAAAAACCGCGGTCCTTGTAGAAGATGTCTTCGGGCTTCACATTGTCCCCAAGATTGAAGAGGACTGCTTGACCGACAAGGTACTCAGTGGCACTCCAAAAGAAGGTTTGATTATCGCCAACGCCACCGAAACCCTTATAGTAGGCACCAGCAGGAAGTGCAGAAAAACCGTACGCATCGGTCGCAAAGCGCCATTTTGTCCAGCCGGTCGCTTGCAATGCATTGGGATCTTTATCCACAGCTAAATAGAGAATATACCATTCATATGCTTCGGGCAAATGCCAACCATCAGGACACGCATTCATCGCTGCATCCCAAGTATAGTGTCGACCATATTTTGCACAGCTATCAATTGAATTGTTGTAACAGTAACTTAGTTCTGTTTCATAATTCAGGTTTTCCGCCATCCAGGTTTGAGAACCAATCGTGACTGTTTTATAGGTCTTTCCATCACGAGAATCCGTTATCTTCCCCCTTACCACAGATTCTGGAGAAACCACAGAAAAATCACTTAACATAAAGACAGAACTCGAGCTCATCAAAACATTTGAATTTGACGAAATAGAACTATTTCCACCCATATCCAAAGAGCTGCTTGTTTCTAGCATACTCTCACGATTACATTCACAGGGCGCAGGCTGTGTGACGGCATTGTCTCCGTCTGAACCGCAAGCGGCAAACAAGGCCGCCGCAACAGAAAGAATGAAGAGAGGTTTCATAGAAACGCTCCTCAAGAGTCCTGATTTTTGCATATCGGTAATCCTCCGACTCTTTTTTTCGTACTTCTCGCGAAATACAATCTGTTAAACATCTTACTTTTAATGTAAACAAAAAAAAACGAAGTCAAGTGTTTTTTTTATTATCGGCCTTTTTGGAGCAAAAACGATATTCCAATTTGGAATAAAAACGGGAGAAATGCCTAGAACGCGACAAAAAAATTATACCATTTGGTATAATACCAAATGGTATAATTTTCAAGGGAGATTCCCGCCTTCGCGGGAATGACAACGTTGCTAGAGATCCTTCGACTTCGCACTTCGTGCTTCGCTCAGGATGACACATCTGCGGCTTGGCCTTTCGGCGAATAGGCCCTTCGGCAAGCTCAGGGACCTTATACGGTTTGCGAGCTTGCGAGTCGAACCACAGTGCAGGCAGGAGCCTTATCAACGTTCTTTTCTGAAAATACTGCTAGCAAAGCTCATGCCGTCGCGTTGGATTTTTAGGATGTACATTCCGCTTTTCATATCGGCGATGCCGATGCTGAAGGCGGATTGCCCCGCAGGTAACATCTGCGACTTGACGAGGCGACCGTTTATCGAGAAAATCTTGGCGGTTAGCCCCTGCGAAAGGGCTGTACCTGTGGCAATCTGCAATTCGTCGCCCATGATGCGGGCCTTCAAATCGGGGCGAGCAACTCGCGATTCACTGGGCGCGGCAATCGTCGTCGACTCAGGCTTCGGCTTGTTACGCAGCAAGCGCACGCCGAAGATTCCGCCCACCATTCCCGAACTTGCCGTAAACGAGATGCGCACAATCTTCTTGCCCTTCACCATGTTGTCCGGAATCGGGTAAGTCACGTTCATGAATTCGTCCTTATTCCACTTGCCCGCGATATTTTCGGTCACAAGCTTTTCGTCATCGACCATGATGTCGAAGGTGCGGGTACAGCCCTCATTGCCCCAGTAGCGAACCATGAGGCTCAGCGAATCTTCGCTGTTCGTCTCAAATTCATAGCTGATGAGTCCACCGTCGCCGCCGCTGCACTTGCCCGCGTCGCGGTAGAACTCACCCTGATGCGTTCCCGTCGAAGAATTTTCCACTTTCATCTTGTGATCCACTTCGGGCTGCTGCTCGCCGGGCGCCACTTTATCTACAGTCTTTTCGTCGAGCGCCAAAGCCTCTTCCTGCTCCTTTTTCAGGCGTTCGAGAATCGAGGGGTCCGTAAGCACCATCCAGTACATCATGTAGCGTACATCGTGCACTTCGTAGAACGGCTCCAGCAACAGATTCGCATCTTTCTTATTCGCAAACAGGTACGGAGCCTTAAAGTGCATCGGTTCGCCCTTCACTGGTTCCACCTTCGACGGGATTTCTTCTTTCTTGCTCGCAAGCATCGGGGCCTGATCCAGCGACTGCAACGCACCCGACGCAATATGGCTCCAGCGGCCGTCATCGGCCACAAGGCCGTTCAGATTTTCGGTCCCGGTCTTTGCAGAAAGTACAATCGGGCCGTGCAGAAGCGCCACGTAATCGCTCACGCCGGGCAAATCTTCGGTATGCGTGTACATCGGGAACAGCACCTCAATTACATCACCCGACTTCCATGATTTTCCCGCAGAAACATAGCTCGACGGATCGGACTTTTTCACGACGGTATCGCCATTCACAATCACCTTGAAATCAGCTTCTTTCACCCAATACGGATGGCGAACCTTGAAGTCGAACGAACCAGAACCCGTCACCGTAAACTTCGCACTTTCACCCTTCGGGAAGGCGGTTTCCTGCTTGACGGTCACCTTCTTGTCTTTCCAATTCAGGAGCGACGCTGCAAACAAATTCACATAAAGATTGTCGCCGTCCTTCGTATAGATAAACTGCGAATACTTCGTCGGATTTTCCATGCCCGAACCTACACAGCACCACATCGCCGCATTTACCTTGGAATACACGCGGTAATGACGGGGACGTGCAGGAGTGAAGTACACGTACCCGCCATGTTTTGGATGTATTGTGGATAAGATATGGTTAAAGAGCGCACGTTCGTAAAAATCCGCCTGCTTGGCACTGTGATCCATATTGAACAGGCGTTCCGTCAACTTGAGCATATTGTACGTATTGCAGGATTCCGGTCCTTCGCGTTCCTCCACGTACTTTTTGTGATTGTCGAGCGCCGGAAAATGTTCCGAGATACTGTTGCCCCCAATCGCAATGCTACGCTTGTTCACGACGCGGTCCCAGAAATATTCGGAACCCTTCACGTAAGTCTGGTCGCCCGTGAGCTCGGCAATACGCGCAAAACCCACGACTTTCGGCACCTGCGTATTCGCGTGGATGTTCGTCAAGTTATCATTCCCTGCCGCCATCGCATTCAAAAGCCACTTGTGCGACCAGCGCTTGGCCTCCTTCAGGTACTTTTCGTTTTTCGTCAGTGCGTATGCATCGGCGTAGACTTCGTCCATGCCGCCATGTTCCGTGCCAAGCATCGATTCCATGGCATTGTCGTTGAGTCCGCCCGTAATCGTAAGACCCCAGTCGCAAAGGGCAAGGAACATCGTCTTCGCCTGTTCATAGCCGCCATAGATATAGGCATCGCGGAGGCCCGCAAAAGTCTTGTGGATATTGTACCACGGCACCCAATAGCCGTTCTGCGCCCCCGCATTTCCGCTCTTGAACTTGAGCCACATCTGCTTTCCGTTCGGGACACCGCTCAGGTAGCCCTTGAAATTTGCATCCTTGGAATTCTGGTCCTGAATCGTCTTGAGTTCGTTCAGCACATATTCCAGGCGTTCCTTGATAAGTTCGTCGCCCGTTGCCGCATACTGCATCGCCAAGGCACTCAAATAATGCCCAAGCACATGTCCGTCGAGGCCTGCCCAGTTCGAAAACTTGGAAGCCTTCGGCGTCATGCCCGCTTCCTCGTAGAAGGGTGCAATCAGCTTGTCCGTATCGTAGGCAAGCAGCGTTTCGACATTTAAATCCTGCCGCTCCTTAAGCGGACCATCAAGCAGCTGGACATCTCCCAGCGCAAACATGTCGGGGTAAAGCAGATCCTGCGAAAAGCCCTGCGTAAAGGCGCCGCCCACAATAGCAAGGGCGATGCAGGCCAAGCGATTCTTTTTGATTCCAAACATCGTGTACCATCCTTTTTTCCAACACTCAATTATCCACTATAAAATTAAATCCTATAATGGCAAAAAATCCCCTATTCGGGGATTTAGTTTTGTCAAAATTTCAATGGGGGGGGACCGCGAATTATTGTTCGGCGAAGTTACTTGGTTTGACTCCATAAAGAACGATATCGTCAATCCAGAATTCGGTTTCGTCGTAGGCAGCGATTGAAATCGTCGTCACCGCCTTGCTAATCACGTCCCAGCCGAGGTTTCCGTAAAGGTCGTCGCGGGGCTTGAAATCCGCAGGCGTTATCACACGGCGCGTCCATTCGTTGCCCGTATCAAGCGTATCGTACGCCAGGGTTTTACCTTCGGTATTCAAACTGCCCAAAGTTTCAAAGGCGATAGAGATGACACCCGTTCCACGCGCATAGAAGACGATGGAATCCGTCGCCGACAAATCGCAGGGAGATTCTTCCTTGCAAATCCAGGTTCCAAAGAAAGACCACTTGCCAAACGAGGCCGAAGATTTCCAGTGCAGCACCTTACCTTCGCGACCTGCGCCCGCCTCGTCGATAAATTTTGCAACCTCTTCATTGATATCGGGCACCGTTTTCGTATTGGTGTCAGTGGCCGCCATATAGCCGGTCACGCTATAGCCCAAATCGGTAATAAAAAATTTTTCGTTTTCCGATTCAAAATCCAGAATCTTGACGGAATCCGGTTCAAAATTATAAACAAACGCCGTAGCCTCTTCGCCAGCATCAACCGTCGCCGAGTTCTCGACAACGCTATCGCCCACAATGTAGCGCAACTCATAATCAAACGGCGGCAACGAATCCATCTCATAAAAACCGTCTGTATCCGTTTTCACCAGGCGATCGGTGCCGTACACTTGCACCCAGGCGTATTCGACACCTTCGGGCAAATACACTTTTCCACGTAGGCCACCCGTCTTTTCCATGACAAACTTCACGGAATCGCCTTCCTTCACATCCTCCGAAGAAATCTTACGGAACAGGCCTTCACCATCGTCCACAATTTCAAGCGTCGCCACATCAACGGCAAGGGAATCAATGCGAATACGACCAAGGGAATCCGTCACGAATTCATTATAGAAGCCGCGCTTCGCGGAATTTCCATCGGCGCTTTTTTCAGAATTTTCAGCGACGGCACCCACAGCGCCCCCCTCTTCGACATTCCGAACGAATTCCACCGAGCGCATACGCGCCAACACATTCACAGCTGGCAAAGAATCTTCGCGGACGACCTGAATCAAGAAGGCATTTTCCGTTTCAACGGTACTGATGCCCGCCACCTTATCGTTGGAGCAGGCCCAGAACGCAAACGGCGCAAAAACAGCGAGGAGTAAAAGCAACTTTTTCATCGTTTCGCCCCCACTTTTTTAGTCTGCGTACCCTTAGATTCCTTAGCCACTTCGGCGACCGGGTAAAAGGCGAACACAAACTGCATCGCGCGATTCACGTCCTTCACCTCGGCCACTCTCTTTTGCACCTGTCGTCTAAATTCCAAAGTCATCTCGTTCAGGTCATCAAAACATTCATCGTCTACACCCACCAGCAGCGAAGAGATATTCCGCTTCGCAGGCTCCACCGCAATCAGCGCATTCTGCGCAAGCGTCAAAAGCTGATTCTGATAACTGCGTATGGCCGCAGTCTTTGTAGCCGACCCCGCCGATGTAAAGTTCGCCGTTGTCGCGGCATAACGCTCCGAAGCAAGCGGCGTAATCAGCTTCAAGTCCTTAAGCACCGTGATGGCTTCGCGCACCTGGTCTTCCGAGACAGTAGGCGTAATCTGCTTGACCAGGCGAGAAACCTCGGCATGGCCCCCGTTCATCTCGATCAGCGCACGCACCACCGGAATCCACCACTTGCTCAAAAACAGGTACTCGCTCGCGCTAAACTTGCGCAAGTCCACGTCCTGCAGCGAAAGCGCCATCTTATAGAGCTTTTCCTTTTTCGACTGCGACTTCGCCTTTGCCGCCGCCACCAAGATTTCAAAAATTTCGCCGCTACGCCCCTTCAGGTCCAGCAGGTCCTTCGCCAGGGGAATACTATGGTTCGGCAGGTGAAGTTCCTTGTTCAGCACGCGGAAAATCTGACTCGTATCGAGCCCCAGCTTCTGCCCCATCATCTTATAGGAATACAGCGGCATATCCAGCTTGCGCTGGGTATAGTAATTCTTGAGCAGATCCCTGTAGTCGCTAATTTCGTTGATATTCAGCATAGGCGCGTTCTCGAAAAGACTTCCAGTCTATAAAATATACTTTCCTCCCCCGTAAAAACCGTCTATACCAAAAATTCCTTTGAAAAAATGTCAATGACAACAATTATGGATCCCGGCGACATTCATGTCGCCAGGATGACATGGGGCGGGCGGAAACAAAAAAAAGGGCATATAAAAGAAGGCCTTGCCCCACTTTTATACGCCCCACGGCCCAAAATCGCACCGAAAATCAGCTTACGCCCGCTCCGCTGAGGACACTGCGCCCGCCACGAGGGGTCACATCGATGCGCGCACCCAGTTCGCCCTTAACAACGTCCAAGTGCGTAATGACTCCCAGCAGCTTGCCGCGTTCCTGTTGCATTTTCTGGAGCACAAGCACCGTTTCTTGCAACATCTTGGAGTCGAGCGTCCCGAAGCCTTCGTCCAGGAACATGGAATCGATTCTCACGTTCCGGCTTGCAAGCGTCGAAATGCCCAGCGCAAGCGAAAGACTCACCAAGAAACCTTCACCGCCGGAAATGTTGTCGATCGGGCGCACGGCATCGCTGTTGTCATGGTCGATCAGCTGGATATTCAGCGTATCCCTTTCCGCAATCATTTCGTAGCGCGGGAACATATCGTGCAGATAGCCGTTCGCGATTTTCAGCAGGTTGCGCAGGGTAATGGTCTGGATGAACTTGACAAACACGTCACCGTTACCCGTGTCGAGCCTGTTACCGTTAAACCAGTGCTGCATCTGTTCCCAGTCGGTCCGCTTTTCCTTGAGCTGGTCGCGTTCCGCCTGCAACGTCTTGAAACGTTCGCGATCCTTTTCGTCGGTCTTTTTCTGCTGCGTCCAGGTACCAAGATTCTGGTTACATTCTTCAAGACGCGCCTTCGAAGTTTCGCTCTTCTGTTTCGCGACCTCTTCGGATTCTTCGAAATCGCGTTTATCCTGTAGCGCCTTCTGCTGGTCGCCATAGCTCTTGACAGCGGTCTCTGCGGCAGTCAAATCACTTTCGACCTTTTTCTGTTCGTCTTGAAGACTCTTGCGTTCCGCTTCGGGGATTCGAGCTGCGGCAAATTCATTTTCGCTAGCGAAGCCCTTAGAAGCAAGCCCCTCCGTAAAGGCATCCTGTTTCTGCGACATCTCCGGTTTCGCCTTCGCAATACGGTCGTTCAAATCTGCGATAGAAACATCCAGCGCATTCTTTTCTTCGCGACGCTTCTGTTCTTCGCCTCTCGCCGTTTCAGCCAGTTTTTCAGCGGAATTGCGCTGTTCGCGGGCCTTTTTGCGTTCCTCTTCTACGGACTTTTCGCCGAAAAGCTTTGCGCGTTCCGCAATAAGCCTATTCCATTCGTCCTGTTGGGTCTTCTGCAGGTTTTCCGCCTCGTTCAGCTTTTGAGTTGCCTGGTCCAGACTTTTCTGATTCTGCGATTTAGTCGAATTCTCCACATCCAGATTCTTGGCGTTTTCCGCCTGCGAATCCTTCGCCTTTTTCCAGTCGGCACGTTTTCCTTCGAGTTGCAGAAGCAAGGCATCTACATCTTCCATACGGACATTCGAGAACCAGGTCGAAAGCGCCTTTTCGATTTTTCGAGAAAGTTCATCAACTTCCGCCGTTGCCTTCTCGGCTTCAGCTTGCGCCGTATTCACCGCCGACTCAAGAGTCGCACGACGAACCGCCGCCTGGTTGACTTCGTTCTGCAAGGTTTCCGCCTGGGTCTTGTTCTGCTGATAAGCATCCTTCGATTTCAGCAATTCCTGCAAAACGGTACGGGCCGTCTCAAGAGTCACCGACTTTTTCCAGGGTTCCAGTTTCGCATTCAGAGTCTCAAGCGATTGAGCCTCTGCCTTAGCCTCATCTTCGGCCTTCAGCGTATTTTCACGAACGATTTCTTCGTCATGACGACGTTCGCCCTCAAGATTATCCAAATTCCGCTGGACTTTTTCCATTTCGGCATTGATCTTACGCAACTTGGCCGCAAAATCGTTCAGGCTATTCGCACCGTTTGC
The DNA here is from genome assembly GCF_947166265.1 of uncultured Fibrobacter sp. Taxonomy (NCBI): domain Bacteria; kingdom Pseudomonadati; phylum Fibrobacterota; class Fibrobacteria; order Fibrobacterales; family Fibrobacteraceae; genus Fibrobacter; species uncultured Fibrobacter sp. Next base: position 44,479 of record NZ_CAMVDO010000017.1, read on the forward strand.
CACCTCGACATTTTTTTCGCAGGAACGATGTTCCAACGAGCCGCAGACAGGGCATGCTTCGCCCGGTTTCAGGTTACGGCGCAACTCCTCGACAACGACCGGAATATCCTTCTGGATAATAGTCTCCTTTTCCTTTTGCAAGGTCGAGAGGTTCTCACGAATTTCGCCGAGAGTTTTCGCGGTCGTTTCGATACTCTTCTGTTTTTCACCAATTTCTTGCTGCAACCGCGTAAGTTCACCGTGATGGCGCTCCGCATCGGAAATACAGCCATTCATTTCGGGCAAGACATTCACCAAGTCCGCATCGGCTTGGTGTGCGGCCAGATACCCCTGCACAGCCTGCAGGTTCTTGTTCTGTTCGAGCTGCGCCGCATCAAATTCTTGCAGTTCGTCCTTTGCCGTGCCCACTTTCTGACTCAGCGTGGCTTTGTTTCCATTTTTCGACTTCCAGTCGGATACCTGCGATTTCAGGAGCGAAAGCTCGGCATCAATGGATTCTTCCTTCTGGTGGGCCGCGATATAGTCTTCGGCCTCTTTCAGCAGGCGACTAAATTCCGCGATTTTCGCTTCCGAAGCGTCGATAGCAGCCTTAAAGCCCTTCACCTCATTTTGGATTCCCGTCACGCTCTTTTTCGTTTCGTCCACCTTCTGGTGTGCGTTTCGGATATCGCCGTCAAGGGCAGACACTTTCTCCCACAGCGCTTCATTTTCGGAATATTCCGTCTTGAGCTTTTCGAGAGCCTGCTGTTTTTGACGGCTATCCTCTGTCGCCTTTTCTAGCTTCGACAGGACATCCGGAAGGTTCTTTTCATTTTCCCCGAGTTTGCTTTCCATTTCGGCAAGGGTCTTGCGGATAGAATCAAATTCGGTAAACAGCGTTTCAATGTCGTGTGCCAAGAGTGCACGCGAAAGCCGTTCACGCTTCGGTTCAAATTCATCCCTTCGGTGTTCAGCCAGAGCAAGCGAATTTTTCGCTTCGTTCAAGAGCTTTTCGATGTCACGCGAAGATTCATACCACGAGCAAATCTTACCCCAGCGTTCCAACGAGGCGTTCAATTCTTTTCGCAACGTCTGGGCGGCTTCAATTTTCGCATTCAGCTCCGCAAGTTCCTCTTCGCTCAGCAGATGAACGCCTTCCATCTTGTTTTCGATATTCGTGACCGCATCGTCAGCAGCCTCGTACAGTTCATGAACGGCCACGGCAATCTTGCGGTAGATACTGTCGCCGGTAAGCTTTTCGAGGATCGCTGCACGCTCGCTTTCCTTACACTTCAGGAACTTGTTGAATTCGCCCTGGGCAAGCATCATCGACTTGGTAAACTGATCGAAATCAAGGCCAATCACCCCCGCAATCACGTTCTTGAATTCGGACTGATTCGAAGAAGTGTACACCTGCGTACCCGCGGTCTCGTTTCTGAGCACCCAGTTGTAGTTCTGGAGCCTTCCCGTTCTCGGGGCACGGTGCTGTGACCAGTGAGCGGTATACACCACGCCACCACATTCGAAAGTCACCTTGGAGTAGCAACTCATCGTCCCGTACGTCATCAATTCATTGGACGTTCCCTTGATGGCGTCCAGTCGGGGCGTCGCACCGTAAAGTCCAAGGCAAATGGCATCGAGAATGGATGTCTTCCCGGAACCTGTCGCACCAGAAATGCAGAACATGCCCTTGTTCGCAAATGCCGGGCTTTCAAAGTCGATAGTCCATTCGCCGGCAAGTGAATTGATATTGCTGAATTCGAGTTTCTTGATTTTCATATTTTCTCCCCCTTATACGTTTTCGTGAGCCTTGTTCACTGCTTCATTGAAAAGTCCGATAAACTTTTCGTACTGAGCCTTGACCTGTTCAGAATCACTGCATTCATTCATATTCTTCGCTATCAGCATCCTGAAATAGTCTTCCTTGGTGTATTGCTTTGTCGATTCCACGGCATCGTCGATTCCCGCTACCCCCTTTCTGAGAATTTCCCTGGCAAGACGGTGACGCTTGACGACAAAGTGCTTGTCCTTTTCCTCGACTTCGAGAGCCGCGGTCAGGTTGACGAACTCCCCGCTCGTCAAAAGAAGATCCACATAGGTTTCTTCTCCCGAAACAAGCAGTTCCGTTTCCAGGTTCCGCAGCTTTTTCTTGAGCGTATCGAGGTCGCCCTTGTACTGTTCAAAGCGGATCGTCCGCGGAACAACCACCTTCTGGATAGACGGAAGGTTTCCCGCCTCCGAATCGACCGCAAACACGTAACGCTTGTAATTTGCCTCGTCAAAACCCATCACGAACGGAGAGCCCGAATACCATACTTTCGGATTATCGGCAACCTTGGTCGCATAATGGATATGGCCAAGCGCCACGTAATCCAAGTCGGCCGGGAACACGCTGACGTCGACGTTACCCAGCGTTCCCACCACTTCGCGAACACCGTCGTCGGTGGCACCATCCGAACCCACTGTCAAAGATTCCTGCGCTTCCTCGTTTTCACGACCCGAAAGCCCGCATGCATACAGGTGACCCGTCGCAATAATCGGAATGTTTCTACTTCCACGCAGTTCGAGTGCCCTCTGGTACACATCCGAATAAAGGCGTTTCAGCAGGCTTTCATCGGCAGAGGACTCGCCATTTTCCTCGGACTTATAGAACAGTTCCAGCTCCATGTCGCGCATGAAGGGAACGGCGCAGCAAATACCGATCGGTTCTCCGTCAGAACCCTTCAGTTCGAACACCATATCTTCGATTTTGCGGTTGTTGATGCTACCGACCACCTTGATATTCAGGGCTTCCAATATTTCGGACGGAGCATCGAGAAGTGCACCGGAGTCATGGTTACCCCCCACCACGACGACATTCTTGCAGCGCGTATTCAAAAGAGACGCCAAGAACCTGTAATACTGAGATTTCGCCACGTTCGAAGGGTTCACGACATCGAAAATATCGCCCGCCACCACAAGCGCCTGCGCACCGGCCGCATCGATTTCATTCTTGAGCCAATCGAGGAAAGCGGAAGCCTCGTTGGTGCGGTCAATGTCGTGCATCGTATTACCCAGATGCCAGTCCGAAGTATGGATGAATTTCATAGTCAAAAGCCTCTTTTTTCAAAAAGTTACCTTTTTTTATCGACATTTACGTGTCAAATGTCAAGAAGATTTTGAAAAAAAATTTAAAACAGGGAAAGGCAAGGCCTTTCCCTGTTCACCCTTGTTCTCCAACTTGGGGTAATGACTTTAGTGCGGCGATGTTTATTTGATGCGATGTCCCGTCAGGTCGAAGCGATTGCCGTTTTTCTCGATGAAAAGCGTGTTGCCCTTCTTGACAAGGCGCGTCGCAGAGGCTCCCGTACGCATAGCGGGAATTACCTTGCTGATTGCAGTCGGGTCTTCGCAGGTTTCCGTTTCGCAGAACTTGATGTAGTCGATATCGAACCAGTCGCCGGTGACGGTAAAGCGGAGAATGTGTTCACCTTCGGGGAGATTCACTTTCGACTTTACGTCAACAAAGTCACTCCAGCTTTCACCGGAAACAGGAACTTCAGCCACCGACTTGCCATCGACAGAAAGCGTGAAGCCAGCGGTCGAATTATCCGTCGCGACAGAGGCAAGCATCACGTAGTCGCCTTCCTTTTTCACGTTCACGGTGTATTCGAGCCATTCGCCCGCGCGATTGTGCCCCACCACAATATTGCCGGATGCCTTCTTATACAAATCGACACCCGTACCTTCGCGGTAATTGGTGCATTCCGCTTCCTTGCCTTCGTCGGTGCAGGAATGGTTTTCGGAATCAAGCTCATTGTAGCTGGTGTTTCCCTGGCCTATGCCGCTAATGTCGAAATCTTCCATCTCAATCTTACCCGGAATAGCGAAAGCTTCGCCCTTGAACAGTCCGCGAGGAACCGGCTTGACAATCAAGCGGAGCAGCGCAGAACCATGTGCCGGGAGTTCCACAGAAACATGGGAGAGCGCGCCCAGGTCCTTCTTTTTCCAGGCATCGCGGACTTCCACTTCGCCCTCTACGCCAATGTCAGCAAAGTTGCATTCCACCGTCTGAGTAGAAGAATTGTTGTTGAGAAGCGCCACAGCAATATCACCATTCTGCAAGGGCTTAGTCCAAACCTGTTTGCCGTTCACGTCGGAAATACGGTGTCCCTGAACGCCCAAGGAGTCCTGATTAATAGCAATCATGTCCTTGTTCAGGTAGAGTTCCTTGGTTTCGTTGCTCATCTTGCGGATATCGGAACTAATCATGATGGGAGCGGCCATAATTGACCACATCGTCATCTGAGAGCGCTGTTCTTCGTAAGAGAGGCCATTGTTGCCCACTTCGAGCATGTCCGGGTCATTCCAATGACCTGGCTTTGCAATCTGCCAATACTTGTTGTTCGCATCGATAATTTCATAGACGCCGCGATACCAGGATTTAGAAATCCATGCGGGGCCGATATCGAAAGTGGTACGCCAGAGGTTTGCGATTTTGGGCATCCAGTCCTTGTATTCCCACATGCAAATGCTGAACACAATGTCGCGTCCGGAATTGCGGAGCGCGTTGGACATCGCGGTGTAATCTTTTTCCTGGGTCGTAGGATCAGAGTCGCAGTTATCGTACTTCCAGTAGTCAACGCCCCATTCGGCAAGCTTCTTGGCATCCTGAACTTCGTGGCCATTGGAACCGCTTTCGCTTTGCCAATTGCTATTGTAATGGTGGCAGGTACGTTTACCGCGGTCACCGTAAAGACCGAACTTCAGGCCCTTCGCGTGAACATAATCGGCGAGCGCCTTCATGCCGCTCGGGAAAGTCTTCGGGTTGTGCGTAAGGTCGCCATTGGCATCGCGCTTGGTATCCATCCAGTTGTCGTCCAGGTTAAGGAAAACGTAGCCCGCATCCTTCAAGCCGGATTCGACCATCGCATCGGCGACTTCCTTAATCTGATTTTCATTGATGTTTTCGTGGAACACATTCCAGCTGTTCCACCCCAGCGGAGGTGTAAGCACCAAAGTGTCGGCACTGGCGAAAGCCGTCGCGGTGCAGGCAGCAAACGCTGCGGTGGCAATTAAGAACTTTTTCATACTGACTCCTATTTAACTTTCAAACGCAACACATTCCCATTGTGGGATTTCACCAAATACATTCCAGGATGTTTCACCAACGTTTTCGTCGCATCATGCAGCCCGACCCTGTCAGCAGAAACGCTGCCCAGGAATGTTCCGTTCATGCTAAACACACTGTACTGTGCAACACCGTCAACATTCATGCGGAGCGGTTTTACAAAGCCATCCGTTTCATCTTCGGGAGCATCAATCTTTTTCAGCATCACGTTATCCAAGGTGAGCGTACCCGTGGCAGCGCCCGCATTAAAGCTCAGGCGGCCATTCGTATCGGTTGCAGCCGTCATCTGGAACTTGAGCGTATACGTATTCGATTCCGTTCCGATGTCAAAATTCAGCTTTTCCTTGAGGTAGCTCGCCCACGGATCGGTATGCTGTTCCACGTTGACTTCAAGCGTACGGGCAGCACTTGCGCTTGCGTCAAAGCTGATTTCGTACCACTGGTCCTTTTCGAGGTGCAAGTCATGCTGGATCAGCTGCACCTGGTAATTCTGCGTACCGATAGCAGAAATATCGAGAGCGTACTTACCATCCTTAGCGTCACCCGTTGCCTTGCCGTCACCATGCAATTGCAAGTCCCAAGCCACGGCGCTCGAATCAAATCCACCATTAAAGATTTCATCGCGATTGGTCGGCACCACAATCGCAGGGGCCGGAGGCGTAATGCTCGAACCATCCAGCGAATAGTTCTTCACAAAGTTCCAGATTTCCACGCTCGTGTTCACGCTCACGGCCTCGTCCATGGAATACCAGTGGCCCTTTCCTTCGATTGTCAGCAGGCGCACTTCTACATTGTCGGTGCAACCGCTCCAAATTTCAAGAGACGCGGCAGAGCCCGACTTAGTCGTCGGATACGGCTTAATCTTCTGAGAATTGCTGGAACACTTCTGAGCAGAAACCCAGCTCTTGACCGTATTCACGGTGCTATTGTAATTCACCACATCGTCGCTCGTGCCGTGCGTATGCATAATCGGCATCGCACGCTTGGGCGAATTCACGCCACCGCCACCCGAAACAGGAGCGATGGCCGCAATCATGTCGCCCATCTTGTTTGCCGCATGGTAGCTCATCATGCCGCCCATCGAAAAGCCCGAAACATATACACGATTTTTATCGATTTCGTATCTTGTATACATTTCATTGATGATTGCCTTCAGGAAATTGATATCCTTGTCGCCGGAAATATCCCAGGCCTTGTTTTCGCCATTCGGGAACACCACGACAATGCGCGCCGTGTCGGCAATGCCTTCCCACTTGGCGGCATTCTGCTGGTAATTTGCATCCTGATTCATGCCGTGCATCTGAATGATGAGCGGGCGGTCCTTTTCGATATTCTTAGGGGCGTACACATTCATGCTACGAGACTTCCCGTTCACATTGATGTTGTCCGCAAACGCATTGCCCGCAAGCAACGCAACACTTGTGAGGGCAAGCACCACCCCGCCCATCTTTTTGAAACCAAACATCACTCTAACTCCTTATATAATTTCGCATGGGATCCTATCAGGGCTTGGTTCGGCAGGCTCACCAACCGAGCTCACCAACCTTACCCCTCCAGAATGGCGCTACTTCGTCACCATCACGCGGTGAATCCCGGCGCGAGATTTCAAGAAGTAAACGCCCTTTTCAGAAACCATCGAGCGCACCTTCGCCTGGGCCTCGTGAGCACTTACAGCCTCCACTGCGCCCACGAAAGCTCCGTTCAGGCTATACACGCGATAAGCCTGCGACTTTTGCGCATCGAAACGCACCTTCTGCACAAGGCCCGTCGTCGAACAGTCGCCCTTGCAAAGTTCAATCCAGTCGACGTTCACATTGTTACCGACAATTTCCACCTTGAGGGCGTGTTCGCCAGCAGCGATTTCAGACGTCTTCGCCGTCACCGTCGAATAGGTGCTCCAGTCATTTTCCGAGTTCTGCTTGGCGATAATTTCGTCCGTAACCGCCTTGCCGTCAATGTAGAGCTTGACGCCCGCATTTTCAGAAGGAGTCGCCATATTCACGCGCACGTTGTATTCGCCCGCTTCGTCAAAGTTCACGGTGTAACGCATCCATTCGCCCTCTACCGTATAACCAAGAGCATATCCCTTGCAGTCCTTGGTATTTGCTTCATCGGAGCAGTCAAAGCCGACAACATCCACGCCTTCTTCACGGTAGGCGCCGCCACGGTTTTCGCTATCGCTGTCATAGTAGGCCTTGCCCACGCGACCCACGTCGTAATTTTCGGCTTCCACCCTACCCGGGAGCTTTGCAGCGACTTCCTTGTACGGAGTCGGCGGAGTCGTATCCTGGAGCATGTCCATGTAAATTTCATCCTTGTAGTCGGTACCGACCTTGAACCAGTCAAAGTCTGCGTAACCACCGGCCTGCTTGGTCGCGAAGTTGAAGAGGCCCCAACGCACGCCCACGAACATGTGCAGGTCGTAATTGAGTTTCACGTCGCTACCGATCTTTATCCAGGTATTGCCATCGGTACTGTAATAGAAGTATGCGGTACCGCGGTCAATCGGCAAATCAAAATCGATACGCAAGTAAACCTTGGAACCCGAAATCGCCTTGCTATCCTTCAGGCTTTCGCCGTCCTTGTTACCGGTGTACATCACCACCTTGTAGCTGCCGCTTTCCTTTGCAAGTGCCACAAAACCCTTATCATCTTGCAGGGCAACAAGGCCTGCCATGTCGCCATCCTTCATGCCGGTGCCATCAACAAGCGTACGGCCAGAACTCTTGGGGCCAAAGGAACGCTGTGTCAAGGTATTCTTCGCCGTCACTACGCGAGAATCCGTGCGGCTTGTGGTAATGCGGTAATAACCCGGATTTGCGGAGAGGCTCCAGTTCTTGTTATCGGGGTTATGGTTGAACTGCCATTCGAGAGCAAGTTCGCTAGATTCAAAATCGTCAGAGGTCACCATGCCGTAGCCCGGCAGCGGAGATTCCGGCAAGTCAATTGTAGAAGGGGCCTTGGAGCCACTGGTCGGAACCGGCCAGCCGTCTTTCCATTCCATCGGGACCAAGTGCGACATACGGCCGACCGGGCCGGAATCGCGGAACAGGAGGGCATACCACTTGCCATCGGGAGTATCAAAGATGCCACCCTGCGCAACACCGTTATCGGAGAGGAAATACCTTCCGCTAAATCCGGAGAGCAGGCTCTTGGAACGGTAAACAATTTCGCTACGGCTCTTGCCCGCCGGCCAGGAAATCGTGAACAGGTAGTATTCGCCGTTCACCTTTTCCATGTGCGAGCCTTCCTGCTGCACGTAGTAGTTGCTGGTGCCGGTCACCTGGTTGATGCTAACGCCGCCGAGCTTGCCGCTCTTGCCGCCGGCCTTTACACCGCTTGCGTCGTCGTTCAACTGCACGTAGCTAATCTGGTCGCCGCTGCCGTAGAACACCCAAACGGTGCCGTCGTCATCGAAGAAGAGGGACGGATCGTGATAGAACGGGAGCTGCACTTCGCTCCACTGGCCGCTTTCCACGTCGGCGGTTTTGTACAAATGCGTCTTGCCTGTCGTGTAGGACGGGGTCAGCACGTAGAAGAATCCCTTGTGGTAACGGATGCTCGAAGCCCAAGAGCCCTTACCGTAGGCGTCCTTGCCGCCATTCAAGTTCTGCTGGTCGTTGTTGGTGAGAATCTGGTAGGCATACCCCACCGTGCGCCATTGGGCCAAATCCGTACTCTTGAAAACGGGAACACCCGGCGCAAAATGCATCGTCGTCGTCACCATATAGTAAGCGTCGTCAACGCGGACAATGGAAGGGTCCGGACTATCGACATACATGATCGGGTTATTGACAGTTGCGGCATACACAGCGCAAGAACTGACAAGGGCAACGCCCAAACCTTTAAGCCATCCCATATTATACTCCTTTACCGGGCGCACCACCGCCCATGCATAATCTTACAACCTAAAATTACCCTAAAAACAACCCAAAAGACACATTAGCGCATCAATCTCCTTTGACAAATTGTCAAAAGCGAGCAAGGCGAGAGTTGCGGGCATCAAGCTTGCTTGAATGCACATAACCGAGCCGCAGCCGCCAAAGGCGTCAATATTCCCGCCTTTGCGGGAATGACAATATGAATTCGGGAATGACGAAACCGTAGACAAATCAAAAACCCCTGATCATCATCAGGGGTGATTCAAAGAGAGAGAAAAAAGAACTACCCGTAAAGGAAACCGAGCACGATTGCGAGAATCGAAAATACCACAATCTGCTTGACGACAGTGATTTCGTTACTTTTCATAGACAACCACCTTCTGCTTTATGCCGGCAGAACCCGCCGAGCGCACCAGATACACTCCCTGACGCATTCCCTTCATTCCGCCCTTGACCATGCGCACCGCAGCGTCCATACCGGATGCCCTGAAGGATGCCACATGCTTTCCCTGCAAATCAAACACGTTAAAGCTGCTTTCGGCCTCGGTCATATTCAAGCGGACATTCGCTATTCCGCCCGTCGTTCCCGCCGCCTTGAATTCCACATAGTCGATATCGATCCAGTCGCTTGTGATTTCGAGTTTCAGTTCGTGTTCACCCGCTTTCAAGATAGCCTTGCCACCACTCACAACATCATACGTGTCAAAGCCATTTCCCAGATTGGTGATTTCAGAACCAATCTGTTCGTCATCCATATAAAGAACAAATCCGCCCGTACCGTTTTCACCCGCCACGTTGGCCGAAATTTCGTATTCGCCCTCGGCGGCCACATTCACGGTGTACTTGAGCCATTCGCCCTTCTGGCAATATCCCACAGAAAGGCCCATGTTCGGCTGGTAAATGTCCACGTCGTCCTTGCGGAACTTTCCACCTTCGTTACCTTTGTTCAAATCGTTATAGGCCTTGCCTGCACCGCCCTTGTTGTAGTTTTCCGCCTGAACCATGCCCGGAATCGCAATCGGGTTTTCATCATAAGGGCCATATTCCTCAGGCGGTTCGTCGGGAACCGTGGACTGGCTCGGGTCTACCAGGTTTACTGCCGGAGCATCAGGATCAATCGTTCTGTCAATCAACTTGAGCATTTCAGCACAGTAACGCCTGCCGAGTTCAACAACACCGGAGCGGCCAAAGTGGTAGGGATCCTTGCCATTACCCTGCAGGCCCTGCGAAGAGGCCAAACCGAATTTCTTAAACTTACTCTTGAGCAGGGCAATGCCCGAGTTCTTACTAGCGCAGCAAGCACCCTGAGACTGGAGCATTTCGCCCGCCACAAACGGGACTTCGTTTTCGTCCAGGCCGAGTTCATCGATAATGGTCTTGTAAGACTTGTAAACGTTGTTGCGCCAGTTGTCGTCGGTGCCGTCGCTTTCGCCCTGATGGAAAATAACGCCCTTGATCACGCCCACTTCCTTGGCCTTTTTGCCGAGTTCCAGAATGCGGCCCATCGGGTTTCCACCGTAGTCATTTGCCCAGCCCGCAAAGCTTTTGCCATCGCCAGCAAAATAAGACTGGTACTGATCCGGAAGGAACGCCCTAATGCTAACACCACCGACAGCCACCGGAATAACACCCACAGTAACGCCCGGCAGGGAATCCACCATATAGCGACCGAACCAGTCAGCCGGGGAAAGGTTCTCGAAGGCATGGAACATCGGAGGAATTGCCGTATACCATTCGCCAGTCTTGATAGACTGGGAGGTGCGACCACTGCGCTGGCTAGCGTTTGCCGTATGGGAAGCCAACATCAGAAAATTTGCAGAATACTGATTCTGGTCCAAAGCGACATCAATCTCGCCGTTACCCGCCATGTTGGACTGGCCGTATGCAATGTAAATGTGGAAATTGGGGTTAGGTGCCGCATTTGCAAGCGTCACGAGCATCAAAAGTCCGCCTACCAGCCACAGGGCCGGAGTCAGAAATTCCGAAACCTTTTTGAAATCCATAACACACTCCTTATGCTTTACCCTAAAATTATCCTAAAAAACGCCAAAATCACGCTAAAAAGCCCATAATTTATGGATAAATAGTCAACAAACGCAAAGCCCCGGATACAAATCCAGGGCCTAGAAATAACATTTTTTTACATTCGCTACGGATTCTTGCGAGAGATAATAATTACCGGTATAGTCCCGTAAGGCGGGGTATCGCTTGCCCCCAGCAAGTTTATCGGCGACTGAAAGCCAATAATACGCATTGCCGGAGACCTGTATTCCTTTTTTTCAGGGGAAAAATCCTTCATTATACCGCAAAATTAAAAAGATGCCCGCCGCCCGTCAACTTTTTTATAAAACAAAATATCCCCGGACATACGCCGGGGAAAGATTCATGCGTTAAAGGCACCCTTTACTTTGTCACCTGGAGACGCAGCGTCGTCCCCGAGGCAGACTTTGCAATGTAGGAGCCACCACGCTTCACGACCCTTGCCGCATTCGAGCGGAGTTCCTGAGCACCCGTGGCACGGACCATTCCGAGGTATCCGCCGTTCATATCGAAAATGCGGAAGTTTTCGGCTTCGGTCGGCATGTTCAGCCGGGCACTTGCAATACCCGTGTTGCAGTCATCGCAAGGCTTTTCAAACTTGAGGTAGTCAATATCGAACCAGGAAGTCGTCACCGTCAAGCGGAGAATGTGTTCCCCTGCCGGGAGCTCGACCTTGGCCGTTACATCCTTGAAGTCGTCCCAGCTCGTACCCGAAACAGGAATTTCGGCAACGACCTTTCCGTCGACAGAAAGCGTAAAGCCCGGATCCGAATTGCCCGTCGCAACAGAAGCGGTCATCGTATATTCACCGGCTTCCTTCACGTTCACGGTGTATTCAAGCCATTCGTCAGCCTGGTTGTGGCCCACGATGTAGCCCGTCGCCTTCTTGTAAATATCGACACCCGTTCCTTCGCGGTAATCGGTGCATTCCGCTTCCTTGCCTTCGTCGGTGCAAGAATGGTTGTCCGAATCAGCGTCGCTATAGGTCTTGTTTTCCCTGCCGGAACCCGGAACATCGAAGTTTTCGGCCTCGATCTTACCCGGAAGATCCACGGCCTTGCCGCCGAACGGTTCACGCGGAGTCTTGACGACATCCCCGATTTCACCCACGAGCGTCACGATGCAGTCCTTATTGGTCGTCCCCGATTCCATGGTAATGGTTACGGCGCCGTTCTTCACGTCGACAAATCCTTCATCCTTCGCATTTTTCGTTTCGCTAGTGGTATACATGTGGAAAGATTCGAGTTTCGACACACCCGGTACCTTCACGGTAATGCTCTTGCTGTTCTTGAAGTCACGGTTCAGAAGCACCACGATCACGGAGTCGCCACCGGCGCTCTTATAAGCGGATGCGAACACGTTCGCTTCGGGCTTTATGGTTGCACCCACGCGGACAGCACCCGGACGGATAAAGCGAGCGAACTGACTCATCACATAACCGCGCTTCGAGACCTTGCCGATTTCGTTATTCGGAATGGTGAGCTTGTTGCCAAAATCCTTTTCCATAATCAGGCCGTAGCAGCGGCGAATATACCACCAAGTGTACTGGCTAAAGTTACCAATGGCAAGACCACGATGAATGTCGTAGGCCACGTCCATGGCGCGCACCGTATCTTTCTTGTTCTGGTTCGCCTGGTCACCCGTATTGCGGACCACTCGCCAGTCATTACCGCTGCCCTGGCTTTCGGTGTAGTGTTCCGTCATCCAGCGTTCCACATTCTTCTGGTCGGCAAGGCTGTACTTGAAGAAGTCGTCGCCTGTACTCGCTTCGGAAGCGTAGAAGTGAGCCCCGAGAATATCCCAGTTCTTGAGAGCATTCGCATCGTTCAAGACTTTGTCGTAAAGATTCTTTGCATAGCGGAAGGATTCCGTCGAAATCACCTTGGTGCCGTTCTTGCGCATCTGATCGGCATAGCCCTTGGTGAAGTTGTATATTTCGTCAGCGCTCCAGCAAGCCCATTCACCGCACCAGTCCGGTTCGTTACTGATGGAAATTGCATACAAAGGAACACCCTGGTTCTTCATGTAGGCAGTAAAGCTGTTCAGGTGGTCCACGTACTTCTGGTAGTTAGACGAAGACATGTGCTGGTTGGCACCTGCATAAGGAGAAGTCCACGGAGTTGCATACAAGATGAAATCATCGCCTGCAACGGCCTTCGCATACTTTGCGGCCTGAACTTCCTTGTTAAAATCGTTAGAACTTGCATACACCGGAATACGCAGCGTATTGAGGCCAATCTGGCCATCGCCCGTACCGAAAGCAAGCTTGGCATCAGCTTCGGAAAGTCCGCCACCGCCTTGCCACTGGTTATGCACCATGCCACCAAATCCCCTGATGACCTGATGTTCTTCGTTCAGGTCGACATCGACCGTCGAAGCCGAAGCCGCACTCCATAGCCCCGCCACTCCAAAGGCGAGACCCACACTCTTTGCAATCTTCTGGATTGTCATGTTTAACTCCTTATATGCCTCTCACTCAATTTTTCAAAACATCCCAAGTCCTAAAAAGTCAAGTGTCCTCCGTGGATTTTTCCAAAGGAAAGGCACCCCCACTCGGGGGTGTCCTCCTGGTTGGATGTGTTTATGGGAAACTTATTGGGTGACGCGAACCTTCGCAATCTTGCCGTTGGTGCGGTTGCGAATCAGGCAAATTCCATGGGCCTTTTCGCTACCCTGCACAGCACCTTTCTGCCAGAGCGACTTCGCTTCGGTCATGTTGCGGGCAGTAAAGCTTGCAATCTTCTTGCCGCTGAGGTCGAACACGTCGAAATGAGCAGTCGTTGTCGAAGCAAACTTCACCTTGCCAAGAGCAGTCGTTTCCTCCGGGGCGTCCTTGCCGGCAACAAAATTCAGGTAGTCGATATCGAACCAGTCACCCGTCACTTCGAAGCGCAAGATATGTTCGCCCTTAGGAAGTTTCAAGTTCGTCTTGATGCTGATAAATTCTTCCCAACTATCGCTTGCGACAGGCACTTCGGCCACAGTTTCGCCATCAATAGAGAGCGTAAAGCCAGCCGTCGAATTCGATGTCGCGATAGAGGAGTAAAGCGTATAGTCACCTTCTTCCTGGATATCGACCGTATATTCAAGCCAATCGCCAGCCTGGTTGTAACCCACGACATAGCCGGAAGCCTTCTTGTAGATATCTACGCCAGTGCCGTCGCGGTAGTCGGTGCATTCGGCTTCCTTGCCTTCGTCGGTGCAGGAATGGTTATCCATATCGTTGTCGCTGTAGGAATCCATACCGGCGCCACGTCCCGTACCCGGTTCGTCAAAGTTTTCCACTTCGATCTTGCCGGGGATACTCCAGGCCTTGCCGCCGAACGGTTTCTGCGGTTCAGGAGGAGTCGTGCCGCTCCCTTCGAAACCCCAGGCCTTAACGACCATGGTCGAGTCCTGGTTACCCTTGAACACGAGGAACAACTGCTTTACGATACCCGAGAGGCCTTCGACTTCGCACTTGTTTTCGACATAGGTAGATTTATCCTTGGTTTTCGTAAGCGTACAAGTACCAGCCAAGGTACCCGTTGCAGAACCCGTACGGATTTCAATCTTGTTACCGTCGGCAACACTTGCGGCTTCAACCGTAAAGCCCGTCGCTGCAGTACCGAAATCCACGCCACTCACGCGGAGCCAAGCTTCCTTGGAAGAAAGCGGGAGCAACACGTGTTCGGCCTTCTTGCCCTGCACAAAGTTGGAACGGCTGCGGATGCCCTTCTGCTTGGAGCTAGTGAGAGCCGGATACCAGTCATACGGGTCGAAGTTTTCGATCTGCGCAGGACCTTCGTTCGTCACCGTAACAGTCTTGATAGTACCATCGGCGTTGTAGAACATTTCATCAACAGAAACGCTACGGTGGTAACCTTCGTTCGGGTTGGCCTTGCCATCGTCAGCCGGGATAATTTCCAAGCCGTTGTGGCCCTTCGCGATACGGCGGTCATGATACACCACATAAGTATGGCCCTTGAATTCGGCAATACCATGATGGTTGTTGTTGCCGTTAATGCTACGGCCGTTCATGCTCGGGTCGCCAAGAATGGTACCCTTCCAGGTGTAGGGACCCATTACATTGTCAGACATACCGTAGTCAATCGTCGGAGCGCCCTGCTGCCAGCCGGTACTGTAAGAGAAGTAGTAAGTACCCTTGTGCTTGTGGATGTAAGAAGCTTCGAGCATCTTACGGGTCGGCAAGTTGTTCACCTTCACGTGAGAACCGTTGCCCACCGGAGCATCCTTTGCGTCGTTCAACTTGACAATGTCAAAGTTGTCTGTATTCGGACGGCTAGTGCTTTCGCCGCCGCCCCATGTCACGTAGGTGGTTCCGTCGTCGTCGATAAAGATACCCGGGTCAAAGCACCACGAAACACCATCGCAGCCGATAATGCCACGGCCGCCGACAAGCTTATCCTTGCCCTGGCCCACGGCGTTTGTCCAAGGGCCTTCAATTGCAGGGGCCTTGATGTAGCCAATGCCGCCGCCACCGCCATCCGGGAACACGATGTAGAATGTACCGTTGTGGACTGCAATACCAGAAGCCCAGATGTCGTTAATGCCGTTCACCTTGCGTGCATCGTAGATAATGCCGTAGTCGGTCCAGTTCTGCATATCCTTACTGCGGAATGCATAAAGGGCGTAAATCTTGTAACCGTCAGAATTGTACGGAGCCGGGTCATCCGAGTCCGTAATGATGTAAAAATAATCGTCATCAGCGGCGGCACCGGGGTCCGCCAAATAATGATAAGTAGAAATCGGGTTATCGGCCAAACCAAATGCCGCAAGACCCGCCACAAAGCAAGCAGCCTTTTTCAGGCTAGACATGCAACACATCCCATCACGCATAGTCACTCCTTGAAGGCACAAAACACCATTCGCCTTCACATTCTAAAACTATCCTCTAAAAACGGGATTATTCCAAATTGGAATGCACGTTCCTTGGATAAATTGTCAATAGTGGGAAAAAGTAAAATCGGAGTTACAAAAGTAACTCCGATCTTCAATTTCGCGATTTTTTGCCGATTTTAGCGGATTGCGCGAACCTTCGCCACCGCACCGTTAGCTCGGTTACGTATCAGGCTCAAGCCACGAACCTTTTCAGAGCCCTTCACGGCCCCGTCGCGCCACAGCTTAGAGGCTTCGGCAAGGTTATGAGCCTTAAAGCTTGCCACCTTCTTGCCGCTGAGGTCGAACACGTCGAAATCGGCAGTGACCGCAGAAGCGAGCTTAAGTCCCGGATGAATCGCCGTGGGGTCGGCATCCTTCCCCGGAGCGAAGTTGATAAAGTCGATATCGAACCAATTGCCCGTCACCTCGAAACGAAGGACATGTTCACCGGCATCAAGTTTCACGTTCGCACTCACCAGGGTGAATTCGTCCCAGCTCGTTCCAGAAACGGCGACATCGGCAATAGACTTTCCGTCAACGGAGAGCGTAAAGCCAGCAGTCGAATTATCCGTCGCGACAGAGGCAAACATCGTATAGTCGCCTTCTTCCTTCACGTTCACGGTATATTCGAGCCAGTCTCCAGACTCGTTGTAGCCCACCACATAGCCGGTCGCCTTCTTGTAAATGTCAACACCGGTACCTTCGCGGTAGCTCTTGCCGTCGTTGCTTTCGGCGCCATGGTCTTCGGAATCGGTTTCATTGTAGGAATCGACATCGCCACCGCGACCCGTTCCCGGAATGTCAAAGTCTTCCATTTCGATCTTGCCAGGAATGCTCCAGGCGGTGCCACGGAACGGCTTCTGCGGTTCGGGAGGAGTCGAGCCACTTCCTTCGAAGCCCCAGGCCTTGATTGCCATGGTAGAATCCTGCTTGCCCTTGAACACCAGGAACAGCTGTTCCACAATGCCCTTCAGGCCTTCCACCTTGCAAGACGTTTCGGCATAGGTGCTCTTGCTGCCGGTATTCGTGAGAGTACAGGTGCCGGCCAGCGTACCCGTTGCAGAACCCGTGCGGATTTCAATCTGGTTGTCGGCGGCAGTGCTTCCGGCCTGCACCGTAAAGCCCGTCGCCGCCGTACCGAAGTCCACGCCAGAGACGCGAATCCAGGATTCCTTGGAAGAAAGCGGAAGCAACACGTAATCCGTCAGCTTGCCCGGAACAAAGTTGGAGCGGCTACGGATTCCCTTCTGCTTGGAGCTCGTGAGAGCCGGATACCAGTCGTACGGATCAAAGTTTTCAATCTGCTTCGGGCCTTCCTTCGTGAAGGTCAGCTCCTTCATGGTGCCGTCGGAATTGTAGGTAAATTCATCGACAGAAACACTGCGGTGGTAAGCCGGATTCGGATTCGCCGCGCCGTCTTCGGCAGGAATCTTTTCCAGGCCGTCGTAACCGTTTGCAATACGGCGATCATGGTAAGCCACATACCAGTGGCCCTTGAATTCGGCAATGCCATGGTGGTTGTTGTTATTGGCATTGATGTTCTGGCCGCCGATATTCGGGTTACCCATAAAGATACCCTTGTATTCATAGGGTCCCATCGGGTTTGACGCCATACCGTAGGCAATACGCAGGTCTGCCGTACTGTAGCTCAGGTAGTAGTTATTCTTGTACTTGTGAATATAAGAGGCTTCCATCGCCTTAGGGCCGCCAATCTTCAGGGCAGTCTTGGAGCTTACATCGAAACCCTTCATATCTTTGTTGAACTTGTAGATATTGAAGATGTTGTTATTACCATCTTCAGCCTTGCGCGTGTCACTGCTACCACCACCGAAGGTGAAGTAGCCCGTGCCGTCGTCATCGAAGAAAATTGCCGGGTCAAAGCACCAACCGATACCGTCGCAGTCCGAAATACCGCCACCCCAGTTGTTGATGAGCTTCTTGCCACCCGAAACCGGGTTTGTCCAGGGGCCGGCAATGCTGTCGGCACCGATAAGGCCAATGCCGCCGCCACCGCCATCGGGGAACACAATGTAGAGCCTACCATCGTTGGGGTTCACGGCAATACCGGACGCCCAGATAGCGCCAATACCGTCCACCTTGCGGGCATCGTAAATGATGCCGAAGTCGGTCCAGTTCTTCATATCCTTGGTACGGAAGGCATAGAGCGCCTTGATATCGTAGTCACGCGCATTCGCTGCAGCCGGGTCATCCGAGTCGGTGATGACGTAAAAATAGGTGTCATCGGCAGCGGCACCCGGGTCCGCCAGGTAATGATACGCGGAAATCGGGTTATCTGCCAGGCCAAACGCGGCAAGCCCCGCAATCAAACAGGCAGCCTTCTTGAGGCAAGCCTTTTTCCAAACTTTTCTGCAATCCATTAGGACTCCTTCGAAGGCAATAAACACAACCAAACCTTCACACTCTAAAATTATTTTCAAAAATGGGCTTTTTTCACCCCAAAATGCCATATAATATGGATGAATTATCCACAAGGGAAGCAAAAAAAGCTCCCCGGAGGGGGAGCCTTTTTCAAATGTTTTTCGAGCTAGTCGACGTCCTTGACGCCGTAGATGGTAATGTCATCGACCCAGATTTCGAACGGTCCGCCGATGCCACCGCCAAAGATATTCAGGTTCGTCACATGGTCCTTCACCTTATCCCAGCCGATGTTGCCGCCGTTCCTGGTGGAATCTGCCGGAATCAGGGAATCGGGCTTCACGACGAAGCGGTTCCATTCGGTATCGACCGACATGTTCACCCACGCCTTGCCGTTTTCGTAACCAAACTTTTCCAAATCGACGCTGTCCATGAGCACGTCGAACGAGAAACTCACCCACTGACCGGAATCCTGGGTACCGCGGGCGTAGAACACCACGGAGTCAAGTTCAGAAAGATCCGTAATACCGCGGAGCGACTTGCCCATCAACACCCAGTTGTAGTTGGAGTCGTTGGTGTAGACCATGTGCGCCGCAAGGCCCTCACGGTCAAGCCCAGCCGAATCCGCATCGAGTTTCGCACTGGCGTACTTGGAAACCGTCGTATACCAACCGTAGGTGCTGTCTTCAAAGTCTTCGAAAAGAACTACCGGGTAGACTTCGACAGTATCTTCGGGCACCGTAGACGTATCCGTGGCCGACGTATCGGGAGGTTCCACCGGCTTCTGGCCAATCAGGACATTCTTGGACTCATCATCCGAGGCTACCTTGACCGAGCGGGAACCCACCGGCAAGAAGCTGTTGTACGTCGTGAGAGAACCATCGGCATCTTCAACTTCGTAGGTATCGTAAACGAAGCCTATCACGCTGAAATCGCCCGCCGGCAGGTTTTCGAACTCGAAACGGCCAAGCGAATCGGTTTGTACAAAGTAATCAAGACCCTGGATACCCACGGTAACAGAGGAGACACCTTCGGGCAAGTAGACCTGTCCAGAAATTGCACCGGTCTTTTCTACCACCAGAGTATCCGATTCAAAGGAACTATCGGCCACCGTTACACGGACAAACGCCTTGGCCGTTTTTTCACGAGCTTCAATAGTATAGTTACCGGGCTTGAGCCTCGGGAGGTCCAACTGCCCCTGGTCGTCGGTTTCCATATTCAAGATACCGGCAGCCGAATCGGTTTCAACCACGGGGGAACCAGAAACATCCTTATCGTTACTCAGGGCGAAGTTGTTGGCTCCAGCCAAGAAGTCGGACGGACGTACAAAGACCTTGGTACGGGCCGCAGGCGAGCCATCGCCATGCTGCACGAAAAGGGCCACAGAGTTCTCCGTTTCGAACGAAGAACCCGCCGTGTCCTTACCGGCAGTACACGCTGCGATGAGCGCACCCAACGCAGCTGTCAAACCTATATGCCACACCCATTTCTTCATTTGGACTCCCTTTTGTCGCCCTCCACAGAATCAACGGTACGGACACCGCCCTTACGCGCAATCGGATAAAAAGCCATCGAAAGCTGCATTACCCGGTCGGAATTCTTGGCGCTGTCCACCCTCTTTTGGACCAGTCGCCTAAATTCCCTAAGCATATCGCCCAAGTCATCGAAGCAGGACTGATCCACGGACAGCGTAAGTGTAGAAATATTTCTTTCGTCCACGGGGATGTTGTCCAGCGCATTGCTCGCCAAACTGAGCACTTCTTTCTGGAAATGACGCACAGCCTGCTTCTTTTCGGGGCCACCCACCGTCAGGTGGGCATCCGTCAATGCCAATTTACCCGAAGCCATCTTCTTTACCAGGCCCACTTCGAGCAGGGTATCGATAGCCTCTTTCGCCTGTTCCTCGGTAATCGGGGGACAGATATCGCGAGAAATCTGCTTTACGTTCACCACGCCACCGTTCAGTTCCAGGTAGGCGCGCACGGCGGGGATCCACCAGTTTTCGAGCAGCTTGAGTTCCGCTGCCTGCAAGCTATGGCGGTCCACATCCCTCAGATCGAGGGCTTTCGCCATCAGTTCTTCGCGCTTGCCCTTGTCCTTGGTTACTGCAGCAGAGAACAGCAAGTCGAAGTATTCGGCCTCGCGACCGGACAAATTCAGGATTTCTTTCGCGGCGGGGAGCGCATGTGCCGGAAGGTGCTGCTTCTTTTGCAGCACGCGGTAAAGGTAGCTGGAATCCAACCCCAGCTTGTCACCCATCATACGGTACGAGTAGAAAGGCATTTCAGCCTTCCTGCGGTCGTAGTACTCCTTCAAGAAGTCGCGGTAATCCGATATGTCAGAAAACGTAACCATAATTTTTTACCCGTATATTTACAATAATAAAATAGACTTTACAAGTAAAAAAACATATACCCGTGATAAAAAACGCGTGGACGTTTTATCCAAGAGAAACGTGACGAACATCACGAAGGGGGAAGGGTTAGAAGTGAGGTGTCAGGCATCAGGCGTCTGGGGGCAGGTCATCCTGAGCGGAGTCCACAAAGGTCCCTGTGGTTCGGCAGACTCACGCTTCGCAAGCTCGCTAACCTTATTAAGGTCCCCGAGTGGTACACTGAGCCTGTCGAAGTGCTTGTCGAGGGGCCGAAGGGATCCATAAAAAGCAACATAATTTGCAAATGATTCGCAAATTCCGCCCATTTTTACTATATTTTGCGAACGATTCGCAAATTCATTTTTGAAAAATGCCTCGCGCACCACTCTGCGGAGCAGCTGCATCCAAGGTAAACCACTGCGGCGAGGCCCCTTAAAATGGCGAAAATTTGCGAAATTCGAGGAAAAAGTGGAATACAAGACGCAAACACGACAGATGATCATGGACTTCATGGCCGAAAATCCCGACCGGATTTTCAAGGCGTCCTTCATCGCACAGAGTTTGCCCGAAGTTTCACTCAGCACTATATATAGGAACCTGTCTCGTCTGGAAAAGGCGGGAATCGTGCAGATTGTCGGGGCCGACGACAACAACGAGCTACAGTACCGCTATACGGGCCCCGGCCGCTGCGAAGAAAAGATGCACCTCGTGTGCAAGGAATGCGGCAAGTTTTTTCACCTGGAAGGCCCCGCGCTCAAGGTGTTGCAGCTTTCGGTACAGCGCAGCGGATTCGAGCTGGACCAGCAGCAGTCGGTGCTACTGGGACGCTGCTCCGGTTGTTCGCGGAGGAATCATGGTTAGCGCCCTGTTCAACAAGTTGCTCGTGGCGCTCGCTTCGCTCTATGTCGCAAAGCACATGGAACACCACTGCCACGGTGAACATTGCCACGTTTGCCACCATATCCACCGTTGCCTGGAACTGATTTCGGTCTGCATGGAACTGGTGATGGCGCCGTTCGAACTTGCTCTCCGATTTTTCTATTTCAGACTCGTCTGTTTCAAGGCCGCAGAATTGCGGTCGACAACGCTTGTATCGCAGAAAGTCCTTTTGCTGAATTGATCGACGCCCTGCGCACAAAACGTGCCACGGGTAAAAAACATCAACTCAAATTTTAGCCCGAAAGGGTAAAGGACTTATCATGAAAAAAATTGCAGCATTTGCAATGTTTATTTTGGCGGCGGCCCTGACGCTTGTCGCCTGCAGTGCGGAATCGAACGAGAATTCGAACAAGAAAACGCCCGCGCCAAAGAAAGTTTCCATTGTCGCAACAACCTATCCGCAGTACGACTGGTTAAAGAATGTACTCGGAGACCATCTAAACGCAGTGAACCTGAAGCTGCTCATCAAGAACGGCACCGACTTGCACAGCTACAAGCCGTCGGCACAGGATATCGCGGCCATCGCAAATGCCGATATGGTGGTGTATGTAGGTGGCGAATCGGACGAATGGATCGAGAAAGCGCTGAATGCAACGCCGAAAGATGGCCGCGTTCAGGTGAACCTGATGGAAGCTTTAGGCGACCGCGTCAAGGAAGAAGAAGTCGTAGAAGGCATGCAGGGTGAAGAGGAACACGAACATCACCACGAACACGGCGACCCTTCGGCAAGCTCAGGGACCGGAGAGCATCATGAACACGCTGAAGCTCACGAGGATCATGACCATCACGAGCATGCAGAAGAACACGAAGACGGGCATCATCACCACGAAGAAGCCGAGAATGACGAACATGTCTGGCTCTCGCTGAAGAACGCAGAAATTCTCGTAAGGAATCTTGCCGAAGCCCTTGCAAAACTGGATATAGCCCACGCCTCGGAATACCACATGAATGCGGCCCTTTACATCGCAAAGATTAGCGCACTGGACGCTCAGTACCGCGCAGCAACGGACAGCGCCTCGTACAAGACCATCTTATTTGGCGACCGTTTCCCGTTTCGCTATCTGGTGGATGATTACGGCATTAAGTATTTTGCCGCGTTTGTTGGCTGTTCCGCCGAAAGTGAAGCGAGTTTCGAGACGGTAGCTTTCTTGGCGGGCAAGATGGATTCGCTCGCGCTCCCCGCGATTTTCACGATCGACGGCAGCAACGGAAAAATCGCACGTGCGATTCTCGATGCCAGCAAGAAGTCGAAGGACGCACTGGTTCTCACGTTGAATTCGATGCAGTCGGTAACGGATGACCAGATGAAATCCGGCGTGGACTACCTTTCGATCATGCAAGATAATTTGGAAGTCTTGAAAAAAGCAATAAAATAATTGTTTAAGAAGAAAGGAGATGCCCGACTAAATCGGGCATGACAAGCAAAAAAAATGTCATCCTGAGCGTGCCGAAGTGAACCAAAGAGCGGCACCTCGACAGGCAAAATCAAAGTTCAACGATGAAAGACAACGTATTAATTAAATGTCGGCAGTTGACTCTCGGTTACGGGAGCAAGGACCTGGTACGCGATCTGGACTACGATGTAATCGCAGGCGACTACCTGTGCATCGTGGGCCGCAACGGTTCCGGAAAGACTACGTTCTTGAGGGGAATCGCAGGGCTTCTCAAACCGAAATCAGGAGTCATCGAACTTTGCGACGGACTCTCCCGAAACCAGATTGGCTACCTACCGCAAATGACGATCGTGCAAAAGGATTTCCCAGCCTCGGTGGAAGAAATCGTACTGTCGGCATTCCAGGGAAAGCACCGTCTACTCCCCTTCTACAGGAAGGCGCACCGGGATCGCGCCATGGAATGCATGGCGCTAACCCGTACCGAAAGCCTTGCGAAATCTTGCTTCCGCGAGCTTTCGGGGGGCCAAAAGCAGCGTGTGCTTTTAGCGAGGGCCCTGTGCGCCGCCGAGCGTCTGTTGCTTCTCGATGAACCGGTGACAGGCCTCGATCCGGAATCTACAGAAACCATGTACCGCATTATCGAGGAACTGCACCAGAAGGGAATGACCGTTGTCATGGTGACTCACGATGTGGATACCGCCCTCGATGACGCCACCCGCGTACTGGACTTCAACAAGATTTCAACTAAGGAAAAATAAAAGTGTTCATGTCGCGACTTCCTCAAACCTCATACCTCAAAGCGCTGTAAGCGCGACCCCAAACCCCTATGCCAGAACTCATAGAAAAGCTTTCGTTCTACTTGGATTTTCCATTCGTCCGCTACGCGATTATCGTAGGCGTTCTCGTGTCGCTCTGCTCGTCGCTATTGGGCGTGACCTTGGTGCTCAAGCGCTACTCCTACATCGGCGACGGCCTTTCGCATGTGGCCTTCGGAGCACTCTCCATTGCAGCCGTCCTCAAGATCACGAATAACATGTTGCTCATCTTGCCGGTAACGGTCGCCGTGGCGGTACTCCTGCTGTGTACAGGAAAGAATGCGCGCATCAAGGGCGACGCAGCGATCGCAATGGTTTCGGTCGGCGCACTTGCCATCGGTTACTTGCTAATGAACCTATTCTCCACATCGGCAAATATCTCGGGCGACGTGTGCACGACCCTTTTTGGCTCTACCTCGATTTTGACGCTCCGCGTAGAAGAAGTCTACCTGTGCGTTGCGCTCTCGATTGCAGTCCTCGCCGTATTCATCCTTTTTTACCACAAGATTTTTGCCATCACTTTCGACGAGAATTTTGCGCAGGCGACCGGAGTCAACACGACGATTTTCAACTTGCTGATTGCAGTCATCGTCGCAGTCATCATCGTACTCGCCATGAACCTGGTGGGTGCCCTCCTGGTGTCCGCCCTGGTGGTATTTCCGTCGCTTTCGGCCATGCGCGTATTCAAGAGTTTCTTTGCGGTAACGGTCGCTGCGGCCATCATCTCGGTCGTATGCTCGCTCATCGGAATTATCGTTGCCATTCTTGCGGGGACTCCCGTGGGTTCGACCATCGTAGCGGCAGACATTGTGGCATTCGGTATCTTCTATTCCATCAGCCTGATTCAGGGCAGAGGAGCATAAGTTGCCTAAAGTTGCTTTTGTCGTTCTGCTCGCCTTTGCGGCCCTGTTTGCAGAGGTGCCAACCGGCAACAAGAAAATTGACATCGACATTTCTCGCATGAGCGGAACCATGGTCTATGGGCAAGTTTACCAGATGGTCATGTACCCGAGCAAGTATCTCGGAAAGCACATCAAGATGAAGGGAATCTTTTCGAGCTACTACGACGAGGAAATGAAACGGCGATTTTTCGGTTGCGTGATTCAAGACGCTCTCGCCTGTTGTTCGCAGGGGCTCGCCTTCGAGCTTACAAAGCCGCGCAAGTTCCCGAAAGAATACCCCGCCGAAGGAGCCGTGATTACGATTACGGGTGACTTTGATTTTGAAAGTGACGAAGGTGGCGGCGGGTTCCCCATCATTCGCAACGCGGAAATGCAGACCGAAAAATAAATTCGTTGTTTTGACTGTTTTTTACCGGAATTTTTGAGTGAAATTTTTGAAGACCATAATCGTCGCATTGCTGGTAGCAGGCTTACTTTCTATCGCCCAGCACCATCACGATGACTTTGACGAGCATGACGACTGCCCGGTCTGCGCCCTGGTGCAGAATGGTCTCGATTTCAGCGGCGATGCCACCGAAGTCGCCGTATTTTTGGTGGTTATCGGTGAACTGGTAAGCGAAATTCGCATTTTCAGGACGAATCCGCGCTTTCATTTTTCAAGACCCCGCGCCCCTCCCGCCCTCTCGGCATAATCCGTTAAAACTTTAACCGCAACAGCCTACTTTTTGCCTTGCGAATAACCGCTAGGCGTTTTGGAATGTTGTCCGCAAATCTTTTCGCGGATAGGATTGTTGCACCCTAAAAACGTCCATTGCGATGGACAAACAACCGAGAGAAAAATGAAATTTATCAACACCCTTTCCTTCGCCATTTTTGGCATTATCCTTAGCGTATTCCTTGCCGCCTGCGGCGACAGCAACAGCGCCTCTACCGACCAGCACGAACATTTCGAAGTCGAAGGCTGGAACCTTTATTGGCCCGACTATTCCCTTGCCTACAGCGTATTCCGCGGTAAGGCCGACAATGACCACAAGGAACTTCACGTAAATGCAAATTGTCTGAGCGAACATCTGAACATCAAGTTCTTGGACTCCGACAAAAAAGAAGTCTCGGGCCCCAAGGATGACGAACATACCCTCGGCTGGACCGTGGGCGACGAAAAGATTCTCGACATCGAATGGGAAGGCGGCTGGGGTTTCCACCTGAAGGGCGTCAAGGAAGGCAAGACCACCTTGATCCTGAAGGTGAACCATCATGATCACGCCGACGCACGCACGCCGGAAATCAAGGTCATTGTAGACAAGGCCCTGAAGGCCGAAGAATGCCCGTTCCAGGAAGATGAAGATGAAGACTAGCCTTATTAGGGCTGCCATGGGGAGCCTCCTTTTAGGGGGCTTCCTTCACTTTTCTTTCGCTCAAATTACAGAGCTAGATTCAGCACAAGATTTTGTACAAGATTTGGGAAGCTCGGTGGTGCAGGCGGAAGGCCCGACGTATGCAATTTTGGACGGCCTGCGCGAAGACGACGATTTAAAAAATGATGCCCTGGAGCACGAACTTTCTACAACCCTTGCAGAAACCATCAAGAACGAACCCGATGTTGCCATCCGTTCCATGGGTCCTGCCGCCGCCCGCCCCGTTATCAAGGGACTTTCAGGGAAACATGTCGAAATCACTGAAGACGGTGCATTTTGCGGAGACATGAGCGCCACCTCGCCCGACCACGCCGTTGCATCAGAAGTTTTAACAGCACACCGGCTCCGCATCGTGAGGGGTCCACACATCTTATTACGCAGTTTTTCAGCCGCGGGCGGCGTGGTGCAAGTGGAACGCAGGGACATTCCCTTTGGCGACACTCTCTTTCATGGTTACGTCACGGGATATTCCGAAAGCGCACAGCCGGGTTATGCAACAGCGGTTGGCGCAAACACATCGGTTGCGGGAGTCTCTTTGAAAGGGGAACTTTCGGGGCGCCGCATGGGCGACATGGAAACGCCCGATGGCACGCTTGAAAATACGGACATTGAAAACGGGAGCGGCGCCGTGGGCGCGGCTTACGCCTTGGGCCCATTCCGTTTCGGGGCTTCTTACCGCTGGTTCAATAGCGACTACGGGATTCCCGGAGGCTTTATCGGAGGCCACCCCAACGGCGTAGACATTGAGCTGACAAAGCGCGACCTGACTTTGCGCGGACTTTATTTACCGACGTCTGCACCGGGAGATACGTTGGATGCAACACTTCGCGTCAATCGTTATCACCATAAGGAATTTGAAGGAAAGAAGGGGGCGGTGGGGGCCGAGTTTGCCGTAAATCAGGAGATCTTGCGCTTAGAAAAACTCCTGGCAAGTCTCGGCCCCCTTTTTGGAATTCGCCTAGGCGCAGAACTGGAACGCCGTTGGATCGAAATGGGCGGTTACGTATTCACGCCACCGACTCAGTCCTATGGGGCGTCAGCCTTTGCCGCAGCAAGTACGAGTGGGTGGCGTGGGCTTGAAATTACGGTAGCGGCAAGAATGGGCGGCGCCTTCTTTAGGCCCCACGAAAGCGTGGTCGCCGACAAGGAGGCCATCGAAGACCGCAACTTCGGCTTATGGGCATTTGACGTGGAATTCTCGCAGCGCGTCGGTGTGGGGAAATTCTTGACACTAGATGTATTCAGGACCACACGGGCGCCCACCATCGAGGAGCTTTACAACCAGGGGCCGCACCTGGCCGCCTACACCTACGAACGGGGGAATCACAAGCTGGAAGCCGAAAGCGGTTACGGCGGCGAACTCGAATACCGCGCTTACGGCGAATACCTGAATGTACGCGCCTCCGCTTACGGCACGTGGTTCTTGAACCACCTCGCCCCGCGCGCCACCGGAGACACCAACTGGTCACAGCTGCTCCCCATTTACGAAGTGCGGGGCGACGAAGCCCTGCTCTACGGCGCAAGCGCCTCTTTAGAAACCGCAGCGGAGCAGGGCTTCCGTGCCGCCACCTCAGCAAGCTACGTCCGCGGTTTTTACCGCAACAGCAAATGGAGCAGTCACCAATGGAGCGACATGCCTCAAATTCCGCCCCTCAAGTTCCACGGCGAACTCGCCTACCTCTGGGAGCATATACGCTCCGCCACCTTCGCCGATATTGCCCTCGCTCAACATAAGGTGGACAAGTACGAGGAACGCACCCCCGGCTACATCACCTTTGGACTCTCTCTCGAATTCCGCTGGGAACTCGCCCTCGCGCATTACAGCATCGTATTCCGCGGCGACAACCTGCTAGATGCCGACGTACGCAATCATCTGTCCCGCCTCAAGTCCGTCATGCCCGAAAAAGGCCGCAATCTTAGCGCACTTGCAAAAATCGAATGGTAACATCCATCAAACACAAAAGGAGAACTATGAAAAAGAGTAAGAAACCCGTCATTCTCATTACCGGATACTTAGGCTCCGGCAAAACGACACTCTTGAACAACATTCTAAAACAGGAGAAACGAAAAGTCGCCCTCATCGTCAACGACATGGGCAGCATCAACGTCGATGCCGAAATCCTGAAAAAGAACGGTTCAAACGTTGCCGAATGCCCTATGTTCGAACTGCAAAACGGTTGCATCTGTTGCACCCTCCGCGATGAATTTATCGAACAGGTCGAAAAGATTTCCAAACTGGATTCTATCGAAGTCGTATTCGTCGAGGCCTCCGGCATCAGCGACCCCGGCGCCGTCAGCGCAAGCTTCTTAGCCTACGAAGAAGACAACCCCAAAACAAACGTCTACCTGACCTCCATCGTGACCGTCGTAGACGCAGACCGCATTTACCGCGAATTCCTCAGCGACCTGAAACATAAAAAAGAACAGCGGGATCACCTCGCCGACCAATACGATCTTTCGCAAGAAGAAATTTCCACACTGATCGTAGACCAAATCGAATTCTGCAATTTTATCGTCTTGAACAAGTGCGACTTGCTGAACGAAAATCAACTCAAGGAAGTCGAATCTATCGTACGCGATTTTCAACCCCGCGCACCGATTATCCATTCGGTAAACGGCGACATCGATATCGATAAAATCATGACGACCGAATCCTTTAACTACGGCCAAATCGAATCTTCGTCGGCCATTCAAAAAGCCACGGCAAGCCTGCTACAATCAGGACGCCGACGCGACAGCTGCGTAGACGAATACGGAATTTCGTCGTTCGTTTTCGAGACCAGGCAACCGTTCAACAGAACCCGCTTCATGGATTTCGTCAACAACCGCTACCCCGCCGAACTCATCCGTTCCAAGGGATACATCTGGTTTTCGGACGCGAGCAAAGACGTGCAGCTATTCGAACAGGCAGGCAGGAATTCCTCGGTCATGCCCGTTTCGTATTGGATAGACGCCCTGCGCGAAGACCAAAAGCAGGCGTACCTCGCCGAAAATCCCGAAGTCCGGGAAAACTGGGATTCCCGCTATGGAGACCGCGAAAACCAGGTCGTCTTTATAGGCAAGGGCTACAACAAGGATTCCATCCGAATGGAACTTGAAAAATGCCTTGACTAGCCGCAAAATAACACGCACTCCCGGTCATGTGGCCTTGGGAGTGCCGCCCCTTTTTTCTATATTTATGCATAAAACTAAATAAACGCATAAAACGTAAAATACGGCGGTTCGTGCAATGGACAAGAAAATGACTCTACGCGAAGCTTTTGAAAGCAAGATGATGCTGCTCGACGGTGGCATGGGTTCTGTCATTCAGACTTACGGAATCAAGGGCGCGAACAACGACATGCTCTCCATCGAAAAGCCGGATATCATTCTCGATATCCAGCGCCGTTACGTGGATGCGGGCGTAGATTGCCTCACCACGAATACCTTCTCGAGCCAGCGCGTAAGCCAGCACGAATACCACCAGGAACACCGCATTGCCGAAATGAACCGCGCCGCCGTGAAAATTGCGAAGCAGGCCGCGGCAGAGGCAATGGAAAAGTACGGCCGTCAGGTGTACATTCTGGGCGACGTGGGCCCCACAAGCAAGATGCTTTCGATGAGCGAAGACGTGAACGACCCCGCGAGCCGTAGCATTACTTTTGACGAACTGGAAGACGCCTACCTGGAACAGATCCAGGTGCTGGTGGAAGAAGGCGTCGATGCGATTCTGATTGAAACGATTTTCGATACACTGAACGCGAAGGCCGCCGCCAGCGCATTTACTAAAGTCATGGAAAAGCGCGCCGCAGCCAAGGTCCCTGAGCTTGCCGAAGGGTCCGCGGCTGCCGACCTCAAGCCCGTTGAAGTTATGTTCTCCATGACAGTGAGCGACGCCTCGGGCCGTACGCTTTCGGGCCAGACGGTCGAAGCTTTCGCCGTGAGCGTGATGCACATGCACCCGCTTTCTATCGGCTTGAACTGCGGTCTCGGTGCCGACGGTATGGTGCCGTACCTGCGCCGTATGGGAAAGGTCGCTCCCTGCTACATTTCTTGTCACCCAAATGCGGGGCTGCCGAACCAGTTCGGCGGTTACGATGACACGCCCGAAGACATGGTGCGACTCATGGGCGTTTACCTGGACGACAAGCTGGTGAACATGATTGGCGGCTGCTGCGGAACGACTCCGGAACACATCGCCGCCATGCGCAAGATGCTCGACGCATTGCCGGCCGATTACGAACGCCGCAAGCCCGCACCCAAGTACGCCACAAGCCCGCTCCTCCGCCTCGCCGGCTTGGAACCGCTGTTCAAGGAACAGGTGCGTCCGAGCAACGGTGCCGACAGCTGCAACGCCGAAGACTTTGTGAAGGTCGGCGAACGCTGCAACGTGGCAGGCTCCAAGAAGTTCCTCCGCCTCATCAACGAAAAGAATTACGAAGAAGCGCTCGACATTGCCCGTAAGCAAGTCGAAGATGGTGCCGACGTGATTGACGTGAACATGGACGACGGCCTGCTCGACGCTACCGCCGAAATGCAGACCTTCTTGAACTTGCTCGCTTCGGACCCGGCTATCAGCCGCGTGCCGATCATGGTGGACTCTTCCCGTTTCGAAGTGATTGAAGCGGGCCTCAAGTGCGCCCAAGGCAAGTGCATCGTGAACTCCATCTCCCTCAAGATGGGTGAACAGGCATTTATCGATCACGCACGTACCATCAAGCGCCTCGGCGGTGCCGTTATCGTGATGCTCTTTGACGAAGAAGGTCAGGCCACCAACTACGAACGTCGCGTACAAATTGCCGCCCGCGCTTACGACATCATGGTGAAGAAGCTCGGCTTCGATCCGTCTGATATTATTTACGACCCGAACGTCTTGACGGTCGCTACGGGCATGGCAGAACACAATGCCTACGCCATTGACTTTATCCGCGCCGTCCGCTGGATTATGGACAACCTGCCCG